>LJUE01000038.1 GCA_001303885.1 Planctomycetes bacterium SM23_32
TGTCCGGGTCGTGGAAGACGCAGCGGAGGACTTCGAGCATCCGCGGCTCGCGGAGCCGCAGGTGGGGGATCGTGTAGACGTCGGGCGCGGTGCCGGTGAAGTTGGTGTGGATGACGAACTGCTCCATGTCGCAGGTGACCAGGAGCGGGGGGTTCTCGAGGGCCTCGCGGTAGCGGAGCAGTTGCTTGTAGGCCTCGTCCAGGTCCTTGTGCTTGCCCTTGTATTCCCAGGCGAAGCAGCCGCGCTTCCAGACGTCGGCCCAGCCGCGGCCGCCGTCGCGTTGCTGCGTGAGCTTCTCGAAGGTGAACCGCTCGCCGGTGGCGTCCACGTCGGCGGGCTTGGGGTGGTCGAGCAGCTCGCAGAGGTCCAGGAAATGCTGCTGGGCGGCCGAGCGCTCGGACAGGTCGTTGCGGCGCCACTTGCTGGTGAAATAGGCGACGTCCATGTGCTCCCCCCGACGGGGCGGCGCGTCCGGCTCGCGCGGAGCGGCGGGCCGCCCCCGCACATGGTAGGCTGCGGCGCGGGCCCCGTCAAGGTGCTATGCGAGGGGATAGGGGGCAACGGCCGGTTTCGCGTTGCGCGTTGCGCGTTTCGCCTTTCGCGTTGCGCCCCCGGCCGTGTCAGGGCTCCCGCCGGAGGCGGGCAGGCATCTGTGGCTAAAGACGCCCTCGCCGGCTCGCTTGTCAGCCCGGCGGGCGTTTCGTAGACTCTGCGTGCCTTTCCGGGGAGCGCCCGTTCGGGCCGCGCCGGGCACCCCCCCTCTCTGAACGGAACGTTGCATGACCTTCACGACGTTCACGTTCGTGCTGTTCCTGCCCCTGGTCTTCGCCGTTTACTGGACGGTGAAGGGGCGGCGGGCCCAGAACGCCGTGCTGATAGCGGCCAGCTACGTCTTCTACGGGTGGTGGGACTGGCGTTTCTGCTCGCTGCTGATCTTCTCCAGCCTGCTGGACTTCGGGGTGGGGATCGGGCTGGGGCGCTGCGAGGGGCGGCGCGTCCGCAAGGCGCTGCTCGGCCTCTCGCTGCTGGGCAACCTGGGGCTGCTGGGGTTCTTCAAGTACTTCAACTTCTTCGCCGAGAACCTGTCCGCGCTGGCCGATTCGGTGGGGCTCTACCTCTCGCCGGTGACGCTGCGGCTGGCGCTGCCGGTGGGCATCAGCTTCTACACGTTCCAGACGCTGAGCTACACCTTCGACGTCTACCGGGGGAAGATGCTGCCGACGCGGCGGCTGATTGACTACATGACGTATGTCTCGTTCTTCCCGCAGCTCGTGGCGGGCCCGATCGAGCGGGCGCCGCGCCTGCTGCCGCAGTTCATGGAGGAGCGCCGCTTCGACCACGACGAGGCGGTGGACGGCTGCCGGCAGATGCTGTGGGGCTTCTTCAAGAAGCTGGCGCTGGCCGACAACCTGGCGCGCATCGTGGAGCCGGCCTACGCCGGGCCGGAGCTGTTCGGCGGGCCGCGGCTGGCGCTGGCGACGGTCTGTTTCGCTTTCCAGATCTACTGCGACTTCTCGGCCTACTCGGACATCGCCATCGGCGCGGGGCGGCTGTTCGGGGTAAGGCTGATGCGCAACTTCGCCTACCCCTACTTCTCGCAGACGGTGGCGGAGTTCTGGCGGCGCTGGCACATCTCGCTGGCCACCTGGTTCCGCGACTATCTCTACATCCCGCTCGGCGGCAGCCGCGTGCGGCCCCTGAAGACGGCCTGGAACGTGCTGCTGACGTTCGTCGTCTCGGGGCTCTGGCACGGGGCGTCGTGGAACTTCGTCATCTGGGGCGGCCTGAACGGCCTGGCCACGGCGCCGGCCGTCCTCTCGCCCGACCGGGAGAGGAAGACGCCGCAGGACGTTCCGGGCGGCGTGCGCGCCCTGCCGGGGCCGCTCGTGCTGTTGAAGATGCTGCGCACGTTCGCCATCATCTGCGTGGGATGGGTCTTCTTCCGGGCGGGGACGCTGCGGGACGCGGTGCTGATCCTGACGCGCATGGCCACGCAGGCCTTCAGCGGGGCCGGCTACCGGGAGCTGGCGCTCTACGTGAGCGAGGAGGCCGCGGTGCACCGCACGCTGATCGTGCTGGCCGGCTTCGTGCTGGTGGAGTGGTGGCAGCGCCGCCGCGACCACGTGCTGAGCATCGGCCGGCTGCCCCGCCCGCTGCGGTGGGTGGTCTACACGGCGCTGATCTGGGGCACCCTCTACCTGGCGAGGAGCAGGACGGCGGAGTTCATCTACTTCCAGTTCTGAGGGCTGCAGTGCGGCGCTTCGTCATCAAGGGCTTGCTCTTCACGCTGCTCCAGGCGGGCGTGCTGGCGGGCGTGTACTGGCGCTATGAGCCGCAGCTGCTCGCCCCGGCGGGGGTGAACCTGATGAAGCACGACATCCTGGAGCGCCAGCCTTCGCCGCGGCTGGTGCTGGTGGGCGGCTCCAGCGTGCGGCAGGGCACCTCTTCACGTGAGCTGGAGCGGGCGCTCGGCTATCACCCGGTGAACATGGGCCTGAGCATCCACCTGGGGCCCTACTGGCAGGTGCGCGAGATCGAGCCGTACCTGCGCCCCGGGGACGTCGTGGTGATCTCGTTCCAGCCGCGCGTCTTCGGCGAGCCGACCCACACGCGCAGGGACGACATCCTCTACGTCATCGAGCTGCGCCCCGCCTACGCGCGCTTCCTGAGCCTGCAGGACATTAAGCCCCTGCTGGACCGGGGGGTGCTGCCCTACCTCACCTACGTGGTCAACCAGGCGATCACCCCCAGGGAGTTCGGCTCGCTGCGCAACTACGAGACCACCTACGGCGACCTGGCGCGCCTGCCGCCCGACGACCCGCAGGCCGTCCGGTGGCTGCGGATGTTCCCCGAGCACTGGCGCCCCTGCCGCGCGGCAGGGCTGCGGCGCTTCCTGAACCGGTTCCACGAGCGCTGCCGCGCGCGCGGCGTGCGCGTCTTCTTCTCCTTCCCCTCGGCGCCGACCCCGCGGTGCGCCGAGAACCGCGAACTGATCGAGGAGGTCGAAAGGCGCTTCTGCACGGGGCTTGAGGTGCCCGTGCTGAACCGGACCATGGAAGCCAGCCTGCCAATGGACTGCTTCAACGACGCCCTCTTCCACGTGGACCGCAAAGGGCAGAGGGAGCGGACCGCCATGTTGATCGAGCGGCTCTCTGCCGCGCTCGGCGCCGACGCCCCGGCCGCCCGGCAGCTCACGGAGCCGGGGCGCCGAACAGAGCCGCCGCGGCGGCGCGGGCGGCTGGAGCCGCCGCCACGGGAGCGTCGCCGGCGCGAGCCGGCGCGTTGAGCGGCCCGAAGGCATGGGGCCAGACAGGGAGGGGAGCTTCCGTGTTCGACTACCGGCACAGGCAGACGGGCCCCTGGTTCGTGCTGCTGCTCCTTGTGGCCCTGGGGGCGGCCGGCTGGGCGGTGTGGGGCGCGCTGACCGGACAGCTCCACCCGGGCGTGCGGCTGATCCTCATCGCGCCGGCGGCCATCTTCTCCCTGCTGGCGGCCTGCGTGGTTTACCTGGAGGTGCGCGACGAGGGATACCGGCTCTCGGTGCAGTTCGGGCCCCTGCCGATCTTCGGCACGTCCGTCCTGTACGACGACATCGAGTCCGTGGAGCCCGCGCGTCTCGGCCTGCTGCAGGGCTTCGGGCTGCACCTTGTTCCGGGGGCCTTCATCTCGGTGCGGATCAGGGGCGACGAAGCGGTGTGCATACGGCTGAAGCGGCGCCGGCCGATATGGTTCTGCAGGACGGTCTACCTGGGCACGGACGACGCCGAGGGGCTGCTGGAGTTCCTGCGGCGGAAGATCGCCCAGGGGGCCGGGCAGTGAGCGACTACGACCACAAGCAGGTCTGCCCGCTGACGGTGCTGGTGCTGGCGGCGGGCATCGCCTGCGGGATGGCGGCGGGCGCAGCCCTGGTCTGGGGCAGCGCGGAGGGGGCGCTGTCGCTTGCCGTGCTCGGGTGGGGTGGGATGGTCTTTGCGGCGTTCTTCGCCGGCGCGTTCCTGCACATGCGCGTGCGCGACCGGGGGGACGCCCTGGCCATCGAGTACGGCCCGGTCACGCTGGTGCACCGCGAAGTGCCTTACGACGCGGTCGCGTCAGTCGAGGTCACGGCGATCGGACAGCTCCAGATGTGGCAGGTCAGGCAGGGGCGGCCGATGCGGGTCTACGCGGTGCGCCGGGGGCCAGCGGTGCAGGTGAACCTGAAGAAGCTGCCCGGCGAGCGGCTGGCGCGGGCCGTCTTGATCGGCACGGACGACGCCGAGGGGCTGGTGGGATTCCTGCGAGGCAGGCTCGGCGCCGGATGAGTGCTCGCGCCACGTCGCCAGCCGTCGGGCAGGGCGTGGGGCGCGCTACCTCCAGGGCGGGCCGCCGTGGCCCCTGCGCCCGCCGCCGGAGCGCCGCACGTAGATCTGGCGCGCCATGTGCTCGTCAATGCCGAACTGCGAGCCCCCCAGCTCCACCAGGAACGAAGGGAAGCGCTGTCTGACCACCAGCTCCGTGCCGGGCAGGGCGCCGATGGCCATGAGCTTGCGCAGGTCGGCCACCTCGGCGCTGTGCAGGTAGGCCACGACGGCCGGCTCGTGGCGCTCCAGTTCGGCGACGGTGGTCAGCAGCGGGCCGGTCTGGCGCTCCATGCGGCGGCAGCAGTCGCCGGGGGGTATGGGCTTGCCGTGGGGGCAGACGCGGGGGTGGCCCAGCATGGTGCAGACCCGCTCCTCCAGGCCTCGGTGCAGGCCGTGCTCGAGCTTGCAGCCCGCCGCGTGCATCTCCTCGTCATCGCTGTCCAGCACGTCCTTGAGCAGCCGCTCGGCCAGCCGGTGCCGGCGCACGCAGCCCTGCGCCTCCAGACGCCCTTCCCGGGTCAGCTTCGCCTCGCGGTCCCCCAGCTCCACCAGGCCGAGCTGCTTCAGGGAGCGCAGTTCGTAGGCGTCGGCCAGCATGCCGGGATCAGCGCGCTCGTGCTGCTCCTCGATGAGGATCCACAGGTGTTCGAGGATCTCTTCCTCTCTCTCGGTCAGCTCTCTCATCTGCACTCCTCCGCGGCGGCCCTCGATCCACACAGGATGCTACGGCGTGACACCGGCCGCCACAAGCGCATGGAAGACGACGAACGCCACGCCGAACGCAATCGTGAACACCGCCCCTGCGATGGCCACGCTCGCAGCCCAGCCCCGCTCCTTGGCCGTCATCAGGAACTGGGCGATGCAGGGCAGGAACAATGTCAAGGCAATGGCGCCCACCACAAGCTGCACGCCGTTCAACATGCCGGCCTTGCGCAGGTCGTAGAGCCCGGCCGCCCCGTAATCGCGGCGGAAGAAGCCGAGCACGAAGATCTTGGCGGCCTCCGGCGGCATGCCGATCCAGCGGACCGGGTACTCGAGGATGCCGATGATCAGGTCGAACAGCCGCGTGAGCCGGCCCAGCCAGATCAACACGCTGGCGATAAGGAACAGCGGCAGGACCTCCATGAAGTACCACTTCACGCGCGCCAGCGTCTTGGTGACAATGTTGCCCAGCCGGGGCCATCGCAGCGGGGGTATCTCCACGTAGAAGGGGTCGCTGCGCCCCGGAAACAGGCGGTCCGCCAGCAGGCCGATAGTCAGGTAGACGCCCAGGATCACCAGGCCCCAGGTCAGCAGCGCCGCCGGCCGGCCGCTCAGCAACCCCACAATCACGCCGAGCTGCGCCGAGCACGGCACTGCCAGGCTCAGCAGCAGCGTGGCGATCATCCGCTCGCGCTTGCTCGACAGCGTGCGCGTGACCATGGTGGCCATCGTCACGCACCCGAACCCCAGCACCATGGGGATCACAGCCCGCCCGCTTAGCCCCAGCTTCTTGAAGACCCGGTCCAGCAGCAGCGCCAGACGCGGCAGGTAGCCCACATCCTCGATGAAGGAAAAGACCAGGAAGAACAGCGCCACGATGGGCAGGATGATGGCCACCGCGTAGCGCAGCCCCAGCGTCACGATGCCGTACTCCCCCACCACCAGCTCCTGCATGACCGGCCAGGGCAGCACGTGCTCGACCAGCCGCGTCAGGGGCGGGTTGATCCAGCTCTCGAAGAGGCGCGCCTCCAGGAGGTTCACTATCGTGCCCGCCCCGAACTGCCCGACGAACTTGTAGAGCGCCAGGTACAGCACGAGGATCAGGACCGGTATGCCCGTCAGCGGGTTGACCAGCAACCAGCCGAGCCGGTCCGACAGGGAGGGCACCGGCGCCTGGCCTTGCGTGACGGCGCGGTCCACGGCAGCGGTCGCCCAGCGGTGGCGCTCCAGGGCCAGCAAGTGGTCAACGGGCTGGGTCGCCGCCCGCCGGGCGCGCTCCACCAGCGCACGGACCCGGGGGTAGACGTCGGGCTCGGTGCGCTCGACCAGGCGGTGGACCTCTTCGTCGCCCTGCAGCAGCAGAAGGCCCAGGCACCGCCGCCGGACGGGATACTGGCCGCTCATCAGCGCGTCCAGCTCGCACAACAGCTCCTCGACGCGCAGCCCCCCCCGCGCCCGGTAGCGGAACCGGTCCGCGTCCGGCCGGCCGACGCCGGCGGCGATGCGGCGCCGCAACTCGTCCATGCCCCGGCCCGTCGTGCAGACTGTGCCCACGACGGGCACCCCCAGCTCGTCCTCCAGCGCCCGGGCGTCAATGCTCAGCCCGCGCGCCTCCGCCTCGTCCAGCATGTTGAGCACCAGCACCAGCGGCAGCCCCGCCTCGATGAGCTGGTAGGTCAGCAGCAGCATGCGGCGCAGGTTCTTGGCGTCCGCCACATGGATCACCACGTCCGGCGCCGCCTCCATCAGGATGGAGCGGGCCACCCCCTCCTCCTCCGACAGGGGCAGCAGGGAATACATGCCGGGCGTGTCCACCACTTCGTACTGGCGCCCCCCGACGCGGCCGGCTCCGCGCGAGACCTCCACCGTCGTGCCCGGGTAGTTCGAGACGGTGACGTAGATCCCCGTCAGGTTCCCGAACAGCACGCTCTTGCCCACGTTGGGGCTGCCCACCAGCGCGATGCGAGCGGTCGCCGACGCGCGCTCCTCGTCGCGAGCCCCGTGCTCGGCAACGGGCACTCCCATGATGGACAGCAGTTTACTCAACATCGGCTCCGCCCCCTGGCTTACCCGCGGGCTCCCCGGTGCCGCACATGCCGGCTTGCGACGTCGCAAAGGCGTCGAGGCAGCGCTTCAGGCACTCCTCCGGGCAGTTGGCCCCAACGGCCCCGGCGCCCTCCTCTCTCTCGCAGTAACACTGGAACCGCTTCAGCCAATCCGGCCCGCTGCGGGGGCAGTTCTCAATGAACTCCACGAACCGGGCCAGGCGCTGCGCCGTGTCCAGCGACATGTGATGCTCGACGCGGCAGGCGTCCTCGGCGGCGCGCTCGGCGTCTACCCCCAGCACCTCTTCGAAGAACCGTCGCAGCAGGCCGTGCCGGCGGGTGACCCTCTCGGCAGCCCGGCGCCCCTTCGGGGTGAGCTGGATGTAGCCGTAGCTCTCGTGCTCGACGAAGCCCCCCTCGCCCAGCGCCTTGACAGCCGCTGTGACTGTGGGCCGACTCACGTCCAGGGCCTCGGCCACCTCGCCGACCCGGGCGACGGGGTTCTCCTCCTGGAGCCACAGGATCGCCTCCAGGTAGTCCTCCATGCGCGGAGAGAGCGTATCAGGCATTGTTCGGTGGCCCTCAATAAGTTAGAGGCGGCTAACTTTGATTGTAGCGCCTCCTCGGCGGCGTGTCAATAGCCCGCGCAAAGAACGCCGCCGGGCCCCTCACGTGCCACCGAACGCTTCGCTCGACACAGGCCTGCGCCCCACGGACGGCACCCGGAACTCGGAACGCGAAACGCCCAACTCCACACCATCCGTTACCGTTGTGCCCGTCGAGCCGTTGTGGTCAACTGGGGTGCGGGCCTCCACCACAACACAGGAGCGGGCATTCATGAGAGTCAGGCAGCACGGTCGCATCTTCCTGAACGGGCTGATCGTCATCGTCCCCATCCTCATCACCGCTTACGTGGCGTGGACCGCGCTGTGGGGGCTGGACGTCCTGGTGAGGAAGGGCCTTCAGCCGGTCTGGGCCGGTCCGTTGCGGCAGGTCGCGGAAAGCCCGGTGCCGGGCATCGGCATCGTGGTGGGCGTGATCGCCATCTACGCGGTGGGCCTGCTGGCGCGGAGCTGGCTGTTCAGGTGGCCGCTGCGCATCGCCGAGGCCATCGTCGAACGCATCCCGCTGGTGAAGAGCCTCTACTCGGCCTTGCGTGACCTGCTCCAGTTCCTGGGCGGCCAGGAGGCCGCCTCGCGGGGCAAGCCCTGCGTCTGGAAGGCGTCCGGCGGCCGCACGCAGCTCCTCGGCCTCATCACGCAGGAGGAGCCGCAGAAGTTCCTGCCCGACGACGAGCAGGGCCGCATCGCCGTCTACCTGCCCATGAGCTACCAGCTTGGCGGCTTCACCTTTTACGTGCCGCCCGACGAGGTGGAAGAGGTGAAGGGCATGACCGTCGAGGAGCTGCTCAAGCTCGCCCTGACGGCCGGCATAGGGGCCAGAGCCGCGAAGATGCCCGCGCCGCTGGCCTCCGAGGGAGCGGGAGCCTCCGGCCGGCCGGATGTCCCGGATAGGGGCCAAGAGGGCGGCGCGCAGAGCGATGACAAGGAGGAGCAGCAAGATGAAGGAGATTGAGTTCACCCGGGACGTGGACCACACGCTCGCCGCCATGCAGGAGCACGGGCTGCTGCTGAGCAGCGCCGGGGCGGACGGCCGCCCCAACGTGATGGCCGTCGGCTGGGGCTGTCCGGGCGTCATCTGGGGCAGGCCCGTCTTCGTGGTGCTGGTGCGGCCGTCGCGGTTCACCTTCGGCAACATCGAGGCCACCGGCGAATTCGTCGTCAACGTGCCGGGCGACGACATGCACGAGACGTGCATGTACTGCGGCACGAAGTCGGGCCGGGACGTGGACAAGTTCGCCGAGCGGGGGCTGGAGGCCGTTGCCGCCGAGACGGTCGGGGCGCCGCTGATCGGGCAGTGCGTGCGGCATTATGAATGCCGCGTGGTTCACCGCAACGACGTGGTGGACGCGGCCATAGACGCCGAGATCCGCTCCCAGGCCTACGCCAAGGGGGACTTCCACCGGCTCTACTACGGCCAGGTCCTGCGCACGGCCGCCCGCGAGTGACAGACGCGCAACAAGGATGCACAGGATCAACAGGATGCGGCGAAGCGAGGCGTGAGGGAAGTCGGCAGGAGAGCGCTGGCGTGCAGAGGCACCGAAGGCCGGCTAACGTGTCAGCCACCATACGAGCATCAACGTCTCGATCAGGCCGCACGCTGCCAGAGCCCAGGTAGCGTATCTGTCGTTGCCCGTGGCCTCGTACACCGCGACCAAGGCGATGCAGGCGACAAGCCCGAGGACCAGCACAGCAAAAGCAGGGGTGCTGCTCATCGGCTATGCCGAGCTGCCAGCGCACGGGGATGACTGAAGGCCCTCAGGTCCTCATCCTGTCGATCCGGCCCATGCCCGTTCGCTCAGTCGTCCTCGTTGCGCTGGCGGATGCGGTGGCGCGGCTTCTCGATGGTCACCGTGCTGCCCGGCTCCACCGAGTAGGTCAGGATCACGTTGGCCCCGATCACCGAGCCCCGCCCCACCGTGACCGGCCCCAGTATACTCGCGTTCGAGTAGATGATCACGTCGTCCTCGACGGTCGGGTGCCGCTTGTAGCCGCGCAGCAGGTGCCCCTCCGGGTCGGTGCGGAACCGGTAGCCGCCGAGCGTCACGCCCTGATACATCCGCACGTTGTCGCCGATCTCGCTCGTCTCCCCGATCACCACGCCCGTGCCGTGGTCAATGAAGAAGCCGTGCCCGATCCGGGCGCCCGGGTGGATGTCAATGCCCGTGATGCGGTGGGCGTGCTCGGTCATGATGCGCGGCAGCCAGGGCGCCCCCAGCCCGTGCAGCTCGTGGGCGATGCGGTAGATCATCACGGCCCGGAAGCCGGGGTAGCAGAAGATGACCTCGTCGTAGCCCGTGGCGGCCGGGTCGCCCTCGAAGGCGGCGTGCACGTCGCCGTCCAGCAGGTCCAGGACGGCGGGCAGCTTCTCCAGCAGGCGGAACGCCTGGCCCCGCCCCTCGTCCTCGCACTGCTGGCGGTCGGCCCGGCCCGCGCGCTCCCGCTCGTGGATCAGGCAGCGGGTTATCTCCTCGGCCAGCAGGTCGAAGGCCGTGTTCGTCGTCTCGCCGATGTGGAACGGCAGGTTAGCCTGGTCCAATGACGCCTTGCCGAAATACCCGGGGAAGAGCACCTCGGCCAGCAGGTTCAGGATGCGCACCACCGTCTCCCCGCTCGGCCGCGGGTAGCGGCAGACGTGCTGCACGGTGCCCCGCCGCTCCAGACGGGTCAGCATGGTGTCTATGACGCCGGGGAGGTTCTCCTTGTAGGGAAAGAGCGAGGCGAACTCGCCCCGGCCCGCGTCGCTGCTCCGGTTGTCGTCGGCCGTCATGTCGTGAGTGCTCCGTCAGGTGAACGCGCTCGGCAGTGCGGCGCACGTAGGCGTATTCTGGCCCGCCCAGCGCAGGAAATCAACCGCTGCCCCGCGCTTGCGGGCGGCAACTGGCGCCGAAAACGGTCGCACGATTCTGCCATGTCGTGATACGTTCGCTGGAGGGCGCAGAATGACGATGACGCCCCGGATTCTGCGGTCGGCGAGGCGCGGGACCGGAGCCGTGTCCCGCGCCGTGCGAGCGCGCTTCTGAAGGGGCCGTCATCCTGGCTAAGCACGGGCGCCCAAAGCGCTTAGGGGGAGGCCTGCCCGGAAGGCCACTTTTGCGGATCACGGCGCTCAGAGGGGCCGTTGGGGAAAATCTCACGAAATCCTTGACTCGCTACATCTGGCAGGCTAATATAAGCCTCTGCTCAAGATGTAGCAGGCCGAACGGAGAAGCAGGAAGCGCCCTAACGCCGTTGCCCGCCGGAGCTTAGGGGGCCCGGGGGGGAGGAGTCGGCCGATGCAGTGCCCGTATTGCCACGAGGACGACGACCGGGTTGTCAACTCCCGCCCCGGCACCGACGGCACCTACGTGAAGCGCCGGCGGGAGTGCAGCCGGTGCGGGCGCCGCTACACCACCTACGAGCGGATCGAGATGAGCGTGCTGCGGGTGGTCAAGAAGGACGGGAGCCGGGAGGACTTCTCGCGCCAGAAGCTGCTGACCGGCCTGAACAAGGCCTGCTACAAGCGCCCCATCGCGGCCGACCGCGTCAATGAGCTGGCCGAACAGGTGGAGCGGGAGCTGCACCGGCTCTACGAGGGCGAGGTGCCCTCCAAGGCGATCGGTGAGCTGGTGATGGCCAAGCTGCGCGAGCTGGACCAGGTGGCCTACATACGGTTCGCCTCGGTCTACCGCGAGTTCGCCGACGCCTCCGACTTCGTCGAGGAGGCGGACACGGTGCTCCAGTTCGACGACGAGTGATGGCGCCCCACTATTGACCACGACGGGATGAATGTGCGGAGGAGCAGAGATGGCCGTTGAGATGGAGATCCCCCCGGACCAGAACCACCAGGGCGCCCTGCGGCAGGTGAGGAAGCGCGACGGGCGGCTGGTGCCTTTCGAGCGCAGCAAGATAGCCAACGCCATCTTCAAGGCGGCCCAGGCCGTCGGCGGGGACGACCGCGTGCTCGCCGACGAGCTGGCCGCGATGGTGACCATGCTGCTGGAGCGCCACGCCCGCACGGCGAAAGCCTACATCCTCTACCGCGACCAGCGCGCGCGCGCGCGCCAGTCCCTCCAGGTGCGCAAACCCGTCCGCGCCAACGACAGCTCCACCGACATCGCCCTGCTGGTGAACGCCGAGAGCCAGGACGAGCTGCACGAGTGGGACAAGAGCAAGATCGCCAGCGCCCTCTAGGTAGAGGCCGACCTCTCGGCCGACCTGGCCCGCCAGATCGCCAGCGAGGTGGAGCGCCGCGTGATGGCCAGCGGGCTCACCCGCATCTCCACCTCCCTGATCCGCGAGCTGGTGGACAACGAGCTGTTCGAGCGGAGCCAGACCGCCCGGCTCAAGAGGCAGGCCGTCATCGGCATGCCCAAGTTCGACCTCGAACAGATCATCCGCAGCAAGAGCAAAGAGAACGCCAACATCGCCCAGAACAACCCCGAGGCCATCAACCTGGCCGTCGCCGAGCACACGCTGAAGCAGTACGCCCTTCAGGAGGTCTTCAGCGAGGAGGTCGCCGACGCACACATGCTGGGCAAGGTCCACGTGCACGACCTGGGCTACCCGACCCGCGTCTACTGCTCCAGCCACTCGCTGGAGTACCTGAAGAAGTACGGGCTGCACCTGCAGCACCTGGACACCTCGAGCGGCCCGGCCAAGCACGCCCGCACCCTGACCGGCCACCTCAACACCTTCCTGGCCTCCATGCAGGCCTACTACGCCGGCGCCCTGGGCGTGGGCTACATCAACATCTTCTACGCCCCCTACGTGGAGCACATGTCCTACGAGGAGATGCAGCAGGAGGCCCAGCACCTGATCTTCAGCTCCTCGCAGAACGCCTTCAGCCGGGGCGGGCAGACGCTGTTCCTGGACTTCAACGTGCACACCGGCGTGCCGCGCTACCTGCGGGACGTGCCGGCCGTCGGACCGGGCGGCGGCTACAACGGGCGCACCTACGGCGACTACGAGCGGACCGCCCAGCGCTTCTGCAAGGCCATGCTCGACGTGTGGCGCCAGGGCGACCAGTACGGCAACCTGTTCGCCTTCCCCAAGTGCGACCTGCACATCAGCGACGACACGCTCAGCCACCCGGCCCAGCGGGAGATACTGGAGTATGCCTCCGTGCTGGCCAGCGAGAACGGCGTGCCCTACTTCATCTTCGACCGCGACGAGGTGACCCTGAGCGCCTGCTGCCGGCTGCGGACCACGATCAAGGACGACTACATGATCCGCCACCCGGAGAGCATGCGGTTCTGCGGGTTCCAGAACGTGACCATCAACCTGCCCCAGGCCGCCTACCGGGCCGGGCCGGGCAACTGGGAAGCCCTCTACAGGGAGGTGGACGACGGCATCGAGCTGGCCATGAAGGCCCACCTCCAGAAGCGCCGCTTCATCGCCAGCCTCATGACCGACCCGAGCCAGCCGCTGTGGGAGATCGGCAAGACGGCCGCCGACGGGCGGCCCTACGTGGACCTGAAGAAGGCGACCTACATCATCGGCCTGATCGGCCTGAACGAGTGCATGCTCTACATGACCGGCCGGGAGCTGCACGAGGACCCCGAGCTGATACGCCGGGGGCTGCGCCTGATCCGGCACATGCAGTTCCGGGCCGCCGAACTGGGGGAACCGCACCAGATGCGCGTGGCGCTGGAGGAATCCCCGGCGGAGAGCGCCGCGCGCCGACTGGCCAAAGTGGACCTGCGGCGGTTCCCCCAGGCCCGGGACGTGATGCGCGGCGACCTGGGCGGCGACGAGATGTACTACACCAACAGCATCCACCTGCGGGCCGACGCGCCGGTGGACCTGCTGACGCGCATCCGGCTCCAGAGCAAGTTCCACCGCGCCATCGAGAGCGGCGCCATCATCCACGCCTTCGTCGGCGAGGAGAGGCCGCCGGCCGCCAGCATCACCAACCTGGTGGAGAAGACCTTCCGGCAGACCCAGGCCGCCCAGCTCACCATCAGCCCGGAGTTCACCATCTGCAACGACTGCCACCGCTCCACGCCCGGGCTCAAAGAGATCTGCGGCCACTGCCGCAGCAGCAACGTC
This sequence comes from Planctomycetes bacterium SM23_32, assembly GCA_001303885.1. GTDB lineage: Bacteria > Planctomycetota > Brocadiia > SM23-32 > SM23-32 > SM23-32. Next base: position 13,738 of record LJUE01000038.1, read on the forward strand.
TACGGCATGACGCGCGTGGTCGGCTACTTCAGCCGCGTCCACAACTGGAACAAGTCCAAGGTCGGCGAACTGAAGGACCGCCAGCGCGGCAACTACAGCGTCGCGCTGGCCTGACTGCGAACAGGATCGCGGGGAGGGCGCATGATCATCGAGATCTTCGGCAAGCAGGACTGCAAGCTCTGCGAGAGCGCCAAGAAGAAGATCACCCACTTCCTCCAGAAGTGGGACGTGAAGGGCAACGTGCAGGTGGTCTTCCGCGACATGGAGACCGAGGAAGGCGCCGCCGAGGGGGACTTCTTCGACGTCTTCGAGATACCCTCTGTGCTGCTGAAGGAGGACCGCGACTCCGTCGTGGCCCGCTGGGACGGCCAGGCGCCCCCCAGCGACGAACTCCAGCGCCGCCTCTGCGCGTGAAGCAGAGCTGGCACGCCGGCGCCGTCAGGAGCATGACGATGATACACCAGATCCGGTGTCACGTGAGAGGCGGACCTTACCTTGTGGAGTTCGAGGACGGTCTGAAGGTCACCCTCAATGACACGGTTGGGGAATGCCAATTCGCCGCGCATCGGGACGAAATCAAGAACATCGAGCCCGACGTTTCCCAGCTCAGCGATGTCTGGTGGGGTCAGAGCAACTCCGTCGACCAATACCCACGGATCGAGCGCTTCGAACCAGCAGATGCAGGGCAGTACCGCGTCATCTGTAGCCGCGGCGCACGTGCCATGATAACGGCTCACGAGCTGGCTAGCTTGCTGCACATATGCAGGAGGGGGCTCGCGCCCGCCCTCTGAACGAGGCCCGCGTCGGCCCCTGCGATTGCCTGGCGCGCCGCCATCCCTCGCCAGCTTTGTTGGCCCCTTCGTTGTGTCCCCGCCACAGGCGGCTAACGCCGTGGTTCGGACCGGCGGTGAGGATGGAGATAAAGGGCTTCATCGAGAGCAGCCTGCTGGAGTGGGAAGGGCGGATCGCCTCCGTCATCTTCCTGCCCGGATGCAACTTGCGCTGCCACTACTGCCACGCCGCCCACCTGATCCTCCATCCCGAGCGGCTTGAAAGCCTCAACCGCGACCGGCTCCTCGGCTACATGCTGCGACAGCGCGGGTGGCTGGACGGCATCGTCATCACCGGCGGCGAGCCGACGCTCTACGGCGAGGAGCTGCTGGAGCTGACGGACGACATCCACGCCATCCCCCTGGACGTGATGGTCGAGACCAACGGCACGCGGCCCGAATGGGTCGGCCGACTCATCGCCGAGGGCCACGTCGAGGCGCTGGCCATGGACCTAAAGGCGCCGCTCACGCGGCCCGACTACGAGCGCGTGGCCGGCGTCGCGACCGACGTGGACGACGTGCGCCATTCGCTGCGCCTCATCAAGGAGAGCGGCCTGCCGCACGAGATCCGCGTCACCGTCGTGCCCGGCCTAGTGGGAAGGGACGAGCTGGAACGGATGGCGCCCGACCTGAAGGGGGCCGACCAGGTGGCCATCCAGAACTTCCAGCCCGACCACTGCCTGAGCGAGGAGCTGCGCAGCGTGGTCCCCTACGCCCCCGAGGAGCTGGACGAGCTGGTCGCCCTCGTCGAGCCCGTCTGCCGGCGCGTGGTCGTGCGGGGCCGGGACCACGCGGCAGCCGTCAGGAGCCGGCCACAGTAGCCCCCCGCCTAGCGCCCTCAGCCAACCGGCGCTGCCCCGCCACGGAAATGGGGACAGGGCCGCACGGCCTGACTCACGGCGCCGCGCCAAGCGCGGGCCTGCTGCAGACCCCCCCGTGCCTGTCCCCACTTCCGCCGCCCGTGAGCTCAGCAGGCCGCGACATGGGGTCATTCCGCGGCGGGCTCGGCGTGACAAGGGAGCGGACGCTCCGCGCGCGATTCTCGCGAGACTCTCGCCCGAGGTGAGCCTGCCCGCCGTTGACGGGACTCGGAATGACAAGCGGGCCGGGCGCGGTTTTTCCGCTGCCCATTTCGGCGAGCAACGGGCGGCCCCGGCGACACAGAGCCGGCCGGCAGCGCCGCCGCCCGCGCTCGCCCGAGCATCTCAATCCCTTACCAACGCAACACTTACGCCGCCCGAGCGCCTTCCCCTCCCTGGGCTCCAGCCGGCACAGGGCCGCTTCTGCGCCGCCCGGACGGCCGGCGGATGAGTTTGCCATCCGCCTTTGGCTACAATCCGCTCTGTTGTGACCCAGCGGAAGCCGATACAGCAACGGGGTCGCACGCAGCAGCGCCGGGGGGCCGGCCTCCCGGCGTTTTGTCGCTGTCCTTCCCGCACCGGCTGCTCGACGGAGCGCGCGCCGTGAAGCTGAAGAAGCTCGACCTCTACGGCTTCAAGTCCTTCGCGGACCGCACCACGTTCGAGTTCGAGGACCGCCTCTCGGCGCTGGTGGGCCCCAACGGGTCCGGCAAGAGCAACGTGGTGGACGCCATCAAGTGGGTGCTGGGGGAGCGCAGCGCCCAGAAGCTGCGCGGCGCCGAGATGGCCAACGTCATCTTCGGCGGCAGCGAGGGGCGCAAGCCCCTGAGCTTCGCCGAGGTGAAGCTGACCATTGACAACGCCGACGGCTGGCTGCCGGTGGACTACGAGGAGGTCTGCATCGGCCGGCGCGTGGACCGCGAGGGCCAGAGCGCGTTCTCCATCAACGGCCAGCAGTGCCGGCTGAAGGACGTGCGCCACCTGCTGCTGGACACCGGCGTGGGCACCAGCAGCTACAGCTTCATCGAGCAGGGGCAGATAGACCGCATCCTGCGCTCCAGCCCGACGGAGCGCCGCTCCGTGTTCGAGGAGGCGGCCGGCATCAACCGGTTCCTCGAACAGAAGAAGGAAGCCGAGCGCAAGCTCGAGCGGGTGGCAAACAACCTGGCCCGCGTCAGCGACATCGTCGAGGAGGTCCAGCGCCAGCTCCGCAGCGTCAAGTACCAGGCCGGCCGGGCCCGCACCTTCAAGAAGCAGGCCGAGCAGCTCCAGCGGCTGCGGCTGGCCTATGGCCTGCACGCCTGGCACGGCCTCCAGGCGGACGAGCAGAAGCACGCCGGCGACATCCGCGACGCCCTGGCCGAGAAGGCGCAGCTCACCGACCGCCAGAGCCGGGCCGAAGCCGACCTGCACTGCGGCCGAGCGGACCTCCAGAAGGCCCAGACGGAGCTGGCCGAATCCCGTCAGCGCCTCACGCGCGTCGAGGCGCGCCTGGAGAGCCTGGCCCGCGAGGCCGAACTGAGCCGCCAGAGGCAGCAGGAGATCCGCGACCGCCTTGAGGAACTCGACCAGCGCGGCAGCACACTTGAACGCCGGCGCGCGGAACTGGCGGAGGAACTCAGCGCGGCCCAGGCCCGCCTCCAGGAGAGCGGGGAGGAGCTGGCAGAGACGTCTGAGCGACTGACGGCCCTCCAGGGCCGCGCCGAGGGGCTGCGCCGCGACCGCCGCGACGCCGAGCAGATCGTCGAGGCGCGCAAGTCCGAGGTATTCGACCTCTTTCAGCGCGAGGCCGACCTGCGCAACCAGAGCGAGGTGCTCGCGGCCGAGAAACGTGCCCTCCAGAACCGCCTGGACCGCACCGAGGGCCGTCAGGGCGAACTGGCCGAGCAGCTCCACCGCATCGAAGGCGAGGGCGCCCGCGCCCGGGAGAAGCTCGAAGAGCTCCACATGCAGCAGGCCGAGGCAGACGGCCAGCTAAGGGCGCTGCGCAGCGCCCTCGCCGACTGCGAGGAACGGCTGGACACCGTGGCCACACGCCGCAGCGAGACCCAGGCCGAGCTGAGCGGCCGGACGGCGCGGCGCGACGTGCTGCGGGACCTGGAAAGCCGGGCCGAAGGCGTGGGCGCCGGGGCCAGGCGGCTGATCGAGGCGGCTCTGCCGGGCACCGTCGGCATGCTCGCCCAGATGCTGGAGGTGCCGCTCGAGCTGGCGGCGGCCGTGGAAGCGGCCCTCGGGGACAGGGTTGAGGCGGTCGTGATCGAGGGGGCCGACCAGGCACACGCGGCCCTTCGGATACTCGCCGGCGAGGAGGCCGGATGGGCGGACCTGATAGTGCTGGACTGCCTGGGACGGCGCGAGCGCGCCGAGCTCGGCCCCCTGCCCAGCGTTCGGGGACGGCTGAGCGAGATGGTCAGGTGCGCCGAACAGGTCAGGCCGGCCGTGGAACTGCTCCTGGCCAACGCCTTCCTGGTGGAAGAGCAGGCCGTGCCGGCGCTGCTCAAGAGCGGCCTGCCGCCCGGCGGGGTGCTGGTGACCGCCTCCGGCCAGCGCTACGGGGCCGACGGCGTCTGGGCGGGCGGCACCCCCGAGAGGGCCGGCCTGATCAGCCGTCGCAGCGAGTTAGCGGCCCTGCAAGGCGACATCGAGGAGCTGCAAGCCGAGCTGACGGGGCTGGCCGCCGAGCGAGAGAAGTGGGCCGGCCGGCTCAGAGGCCTTGAAGCCGACGTCGAGGCCCAGGCGGCGCGGGCGGATGACTTGCGCCGCAACGCCGGCGAAGTCGAAAGCCATCTGCAGGTCGTCAGGAGCCGGGCCCGCGAGCTGAAGGACGAGCAGCACCTGGCCGAGGCCGAAGCCACTGCGCTGCGCTCGGACATAGACGAGCTGGAGGGGCAGTCCGCTGCCCTGCGCGCGCAGTCCGAGCAGGTGCGGCGCGACCGCGGCGCGGCCCAGAAGGCCGTCGAAGCCGAGCAGGTGCATCTGCGTGCAATGGAGGATGAGCTGCAATCGCTCGGCGAGCAGCTCAACGTCCTGGCCGGCGAGCTGGCGGCGGCCCGCGAGCAGGAACGGAGCCTGCGTTCACTCGCCGACAGACTCCAGGCCGACGGCAGCCGGGCCAACTCCGAGCTGGGGGCGCTGCGCGCCGAACGCGAGCAGAGCACGCGCCGCAGCCGCGAGGCGGGCGACGCCGTGGAAACTGCACTGGCCGAAGCGCGCGACCTGGAGCAGGAGAAGGCGTCGCTCAAGGGCGCGCTCGAAACCGAGTCGTCCACGCTTCAGGCCATCCGCCAGCGCATAGAGGGCCTCACCGCCGAGTGCCAGGCCGTGGCCGGGCAGCGCGAACAGCTCGAACAGAAGCTCCACGGGCTGCGCATGGCGGAGAACGAGACGGCCATCAAGACGCAGGACCTGCTCGAACGCACGGCCGAGGACTACGGCGTGCGCCTGGAGGCCCTCCAGCGCGAGCCGGAGGGGTGGCGCGACGACTCGCCCTTCCTGACCAAGTTGATCCGCGAGCTCACGGACGAGGCGCCGCCGAGGCGTCCCACCGAGAGCGTGGCCTCCTGGTATCGGCAGATGGGCAGCGCCGAGCAGGAAGACAAGCCCCCCGAGGAGGATGTCCCCGAGTTCATCAGCCTGGAAGAGGCGACCGAGCTGCGCCGCGCCGTGCTGGAGATGGCCGACGACCCCGCGACGGACTGGCAGCGCGTGAAGACCGACGTGGCCCGGCTGAAGGCCAAGGTGGACCGGGTCGGAAACGTGAACGTGGAGGCCATCCGCCAGCAGGAGGAGCTGGAGGTGCGGCTCCAGTTCCTGACCGACCAGAAGGAGGACCTCGAGACGGCGCGCCGCCACCAGCGGGAGATCATCCGCGAGCTGAACAAGAAGAGCCGGGAGCGGTTCCGCGAGACCTTCGAGGAGGTGAGGCAGAACTTCCAGGCGCTCTTCCGCAAGCTCTTCGGCGGGGGCGCGGCCGACCTGGTCCTGGACGAAGAGGAGGAGGACATCCTCGAGGCCGGCGTCGAGATGGTAGCCCGCCCGCCCGGCAAGGAGACCAGCTCCATCACGCTGCTCAGCGGCGGCGAGAGGGCCCTGACCACCGTGGCCCTGCTCTTTGCCATGTTCCAGGCCAAGCCGAGCCCCTTCTGCCTGCTCGACGAAGTGGACGCGCCGCTGGACGACAGCAACGTCGAGCGCTTCCTGATGCTGCTTGAGGAGTTCCGGCACGACACGCAGTTCATCGTCATCACGCACAACAAGCTGACGATGGGCGTGGCGCAGGTGCTCTACGGACTGACCATGACGGACGGCGTGAGCAAGCAGATATCGGTGAAGTTCGAGGAGGTGGACCGCAGCCTGGCCCAGCAGACGCCCCGTGCCAGGGCGGGTTGAGGCGGCTGACCGCCGAGAGCGCAGAGAACGCCGAGGGGGCAGGACCAGGGGAGGGCAAACGCGCGGCCCCGCCGGCGTCTCAACGGCCGGCTCCTGCCGGGACCCTCTGCGCACGCTGCCGGCGCCGTTGCCGCACCGCCACGCCACGGGCAGTGCCACCATCCCTTGGGCGCCCCGATGCCCTCTGGCCCACGCCACACCTCCCCTGGCTCGTCCCCAGTTCCATGGCGTGTTCTCCGGGGCCAGGGGGGCGGGCGATCCGGCAGACTCAGTGGCAATGGCCCTGGCATCAGAGCCCAGGTGAGCTCGCAGCCGAGCCTGAGCGACACCTCCCCCCTTGACAAAGGCCTTGTCCGCCCCTGGCGGGGCAGCATGGGACAGCGCTGGCCGAGGCCCTGTCCGCCTTCGACGGGCGCACCATAGCTGTCGTCCTCGGCACAGAGCCCCCTTGACAAAGGGCTCGTCCCCTTGTATGATGATACAGAATACTGTAGAATGGTACTTCCAGGTGCACGTAGTGCACTCCCCTCAGCGGAGTATGTCCCATGGGTCTGAAGGCCATCGGGCCGCTGACGGACGCGGCGCTGGCGCGGCCGGAGGGCGAGG
>LJUE01000039.1 GCA_001303885.1 Planctomycetes bacterium SM23_32
CCCGAGTCTGCGCTTCTCCGCCATTGACTCCTCCGGTGTTTCACGTGAAACGCGAGAGTCCGATAGTAGTTGCCGCTCGAAGCGCAAATCAACAGCTCGCCGCCGCGCGCCTCAAGCCGCGGCGGCAGGCGGAAGGGCGGGCCGGGGCGCTGGCTCCTAAGTGCTGAAAAAGCAACGGCTTGCAGGTGGGGCGGCGGGCGGCCACCATCCGGCCCCGCAGGGCGCGGCGCGCCCCGCCTCGGAGGAAAAACTCCCCGCCGCAGCTCCCAAATGCGCAGGACCGGCCGGCGTGGAGCCGCAGCAGGGGGTCGCGGGGAGCCCTCACACCGTCACGGCCTCGCCGCTCTCGGCCGATGCCAGGGCCGCCTCGTGCAGCTTCATGGCACGCACGATCTCGGCCGGATGGCACTTCAGGTCGGCGCCCTCGCGGACGGCGGCGTACAAGTTGTCCCAGAAGCCCTCCTGGAGGGAGGGCTGGTAGGTGCGCCGCTCCCCGCCGGCCGTCACGACGGCGCGGCCCCCCTCGGCCGTGAAGGTGGCGCCCGGCGCATACAGCCGCCAGCTCGGCAGCTCGCCCGCGGCGCCTCGGACGGCCTGGCACACAACCCACGCTCCGGTGCGCAGGGGCATGTAGATGAGGAACCCGTCGTCCGGCGCCGTGGCGTACGGCCTCTGCAGGTGGGCGCTGACGCTCTTAACGTCCTGCCGCACCAGCACGTGCACCTGGTCCAGCAGGGCCAGGCCCGCCTCTTCCAGCAGGCTGCCGGGCGGGGCCGCCTCGTCGTGCGGCGCGGGCGCCGCGTAGTAGCGGAACGCTCCCTGCACGGCGCCCACGTTCTCGGCCTCCAGTGCAGCGCGCAGGGCGCGCAGGTCGGCGTCGTCCCGCCCGCGCAGGTCGGCTGTGGCGACCAGCCCGGCCCGCAGCGCCGTCTTCATCACCCGCTCGGCGCCCAGGGCGCTCTCGCAGAAACGGCCGGCCAGCGCCACGTGGCGCCCCGCGTTCAGCGCGCGCACGGCAAAGTCACGCCGCAACTCCACCGGCCCGCCAGCCAGCACCAGCTCAACGGACGGGTCCTGAAGCAGCATGTTATAGTCGCGGTAGTAGGCGGCGTCGCCCTCGGCCGGGCCCCCTTCCTCCAGACCCTCATCGCTGAAGGCCGTCAGCCGGAACCTGCCGTCCCGGGGCAGGTCATCCAGCGGGGTCTTCTCCTCGTCGGGCCGCATGCCGACCGCGCCGACGCCGATGGGTCCTGCTTCCGTACTCATGGTGTATCCTGCTGACTCACAAGGGGATGGAACGATGAGCGGCCAGCCGCCCTCAGCCTTCCGGCACCACCAGGAGCTCGCCCGTCGCTGCGTCGTAGCTGTAGACGTAGCCTCTGGGTGTCTGCGGCAACGGCTCGCCGCGCCATTCGACCAGCTCCTCCAGGGACTCCGGGTAGCGCCCCTCCAGCGCGTAGAACTGCTTGATCTCGTTCTGGATGAGCGCCTGGTCGGCGCTGCTCTCGATGCGGCGTGGCACGGTGACGGTCACCGTGCGCAGGTAGTCGTCGGGGGCGTGCAGCATGCTGTCGCCCGGCTGTCGGCCCTTGACGGGCTCCGCATCCTCGCAGGAGCAGCCGGGCCACGTCCACGCCAGCCCCGCCAGAGCCGCCGCAGCAAGGAGGGCCGCCAGGACGCCTAAGCGGTTCTCTTGTCGCTCCATAGCCGGTTCCTCAGCGTCTCGAGGGCAGCCGCATCGGTCAGGTCATCGCGCAGCGGCGTCACGGCGATCTCGCCGCGGGCTAGCGCGGCCACGTCGGTGTCCGGAGCGGCGGAGCCGCCGTCCACCTGCCAGCTCATCCAGTAGTGGGTGCGGCCGTAGTCTTCGTCCCGGCGGGCGAACCGGAAGCGGGGCCGCTCGGGGCACTGGCGCACGAAGCAGATGGGCGGCTCGCCGCCGTCGAGCCGCGGGATGTTGACGTTAAATGCCCAGGCGCCCTCCGGCCCCGCCTTCAGCAACAGGTCCAGCACGCGGACCGCCTGCGCGGCGACCGCGTCGGGCCGCTCCGCGTTGCTCGCGCACGTGGAGAGGGCCACCGAGCGCACCCCGTTGAGCGCGCCGTCGAGGGCGGCCGCCACGGTGCCGCTGTAATGCGCCGCCACGCCGGCGTTCAGGCCGATGTTCACCCCGCTGACGACAAGGTCCGGCGGTGAGTCGTAGATCTCGGAGAAGGCGAAGAAGACGCAGTCCGATGGGGTGCCGCTCAGCGTCCAGACGGACGCACCGTCGCCAAGGCGGGCCTGCCGTACGCGCACCGGCATCGTAAAGGTGATGCCGCGGCTGACGCCGCTGCGCTCGTCGGCGGGGCAGACCACCGTCACCTCGCCGAGCTGCTCCAGGCCGCGGCGCAGGGCAGAGACGCCGCCGCCGAAGGGACCGTCATCGTTGGTCAGCAGTATCTTCATGGGCGCATCCCAGGCCATGCCGGACCCTTCGGCATGATGAGCACAAATGCTGTGAGCAAAAGGCTTTACGGCAACACGCACCGTTGCCTGCCGGGGCCCCGCTCGCCGCCATGCTAACACAGGCGCCCGGGCAAGTCAACCCGGCCGCCTTCCGCCCGGTGGGGCGCTGCGGGCAAAATCCCGAAGTCGCTGCACGAGCAGACTCGTTGCGCTATAATGGCCGCCCCGCGCGGGGTCGAGCATATCCGGTCATCGGGGAGGAACGGGATGGGCGACCTTTACGAGCCGCTGATGCTGTTCGCCGGTCGGGCGAGCTACTACCTGGGCACCAAGATCTGTCGGGAGCTGGGCCAGTTCCCGCAGCTGAAAGGCCTGCCGCTCTGCGAGCCGCACGTCATTCGGTTCGCCAACGAGAACCTGAAGGTCAAGATCGGCGAAAGCGTGCGGGGAGCCGACGTTTTCCTGGTCCAGACGGCCGCCAACGCCATACACGCAGCGGCCGGCGTCAACCCCGAGAACGTCTCGCCCCAGGAGGCGGCCCGGCTCACGCTCTCGGAGAACCTGCTGGAGCTGCTGATCACGGTGGACGCCCTGCGCGGCGCTTCGGCCGGGCGCATCACCGTCGTGGCCCCCTACTTCCCCTACGTGCGCAGCGACAAGAAGGACGAGCCCCGGGTCTCTATCACGGCCCGCCTGATGGGGCAGTTAATGCGCGAGGCGGGCGCCGACCGCGTGCTCACCGTCAACCTGCACGCGATGCAGATCATGGGGTTCGTGCCGATGGCGTGCGACCAGCTCGACGCCAACCCCTTGATAGCCGAGTACTTCCGACGGAACTACGACGTCAGCAAGATCGGCGTGCTGGCCACCGACGCCGGCGGTGTCAAGATCGGCACGGTCTACGCCGAGCGCCTCAACGTGCCGCTCGCCGTCTGCGACAAACGGCGCTGGACGGACAACGAGGACCCCGAGATCCGGGCCGTCATCGGCATCGAAGAGATCCGTGACCGCGAGATCGCCATCTTCGACGACGAGATCCTCACCGGCGGCACGATGACGCGCGCCATCAGCGCCCTGAAGGAGGGCTTCGGCCTGCCGGTCTCCTACGTCTCCTGCGTGCACCCCGTCTTCGCCGGCAACGCGGTGGACCGCATCCTGGAGACGGGCGTGCGGCGGATCGTGACCACCGACACACTCCCCGCGCCGCAGGCCAACGACCGCCTGCACGTGGTGAGCGTGGCGCGCCTGCTGGCCGCCGCCATCCACAACATCCATACGAACATGTCGGTGACACAGATCTTCCGGGAGCAGGACTCGCTCTTCGAAACGGAAGACGACCACTCCTGACCGCGGTGTCGCAGATGGCCTCGATGGAAGAGCTCCTCGGCCGCGCCCTGGCCGAGCACCTGCCCCTGAGCGCCGAAGACCTGGCCGGCCTGCTCCAGACGCCCCCCTCGCCCGAGTTGGGCGACTACGGGCTGCCCTGCTACGCGCTCAGCAAGTACCTGCACAAGGCGCCGGACCGCATCGCCGAGGAGCTGCGCGCCGAGGTGGAGCTGCCGGAGGGCGTCTGCGAGGCCCGTGCCGAGGGAGCCTACCTGAACTTCTTCGTGGACCGGCCCGCCGTGACGGAGCACGTCATCCGCACGATCCTGGCCGGCGGCGCGGACTACGGCTCGGATCAGCAGGGGGCCGGCAAGACCATCGTCATTGACTACGGCAGCCCCAACATCGCCAAGCACCTGGGCATCCACCACCTGCCGTCGGCCGTCATAGGCCAGTCGCTCTACAGGATTTACGAGAAGCTCGGCTACCGGTGCGTGGGCATCAACTTCCTGGGTGACTGGGGCACTTCCTTCGGACGCCTCATCGCGGGCGTCGAACGCTACGGCATCGAGCACCCCGAGCGCCTCAGCGTCGCCGACATGCAGGAGCTCTACGTACGCTACAGCACGGAGGCAGACGGCGAGCCCGAGCTCCAGCAGGCGGCACGCGACGCGTTCCGCCGCCTGGAGGAGGGCGAGCAGCAGGCCGTGCGCATATGGTCCGCCTGCCGGGAGGTGAGCCTGGAGGAGTTCGACCGGGTATACGGGCGCCTCGGCGTGAGCTTCGACGAGGTAAGGCCCGAGAGCTTCTACAACGAGCGGCTGCGGGAGACCGTCGAGCGGCTGCGGCGTGACGGCATAGTGCAAGAGAGCCAGGGCGCCCTCATCATCCCGCTCTACGAGGACGGGCTGCCGCCCTGCATGCTCCAGAAGAGCGACGGGGCCAGCCTGTATGCGGCCCGCGACCTGCCCGCCGCCGAGCACCGCTGGGAGCAGTACCACTTCGAGAAGGCGCTCTACGTGGTGGGCAACGAGCAGTCGCTGCACTTCCGGCAGCTCGCCGCCGCCCTCAAGCAGATGGGCCACGAATGGGCGGACCGGATCAAGCACGTGAACTTCGGGCTGATCAAGTTCCGCGACCCCGAGACCGGCAGGGCCAGGGTCGGCAGCACGCGGCGGGGCGAGATGCTGCTGCTGGACGAGGTGCTCGACGAGGCCGTCGCCCGGGCCCGCCGCAAGATAGAGGACAACGCTGAGCGCCTCGAAGCCGAGGCCGACCTGGGCGAACTCGCCGCGCAGGTCGGCGTCGGCGCCGTCGTCTTCCGCCAGCTCTCCACGCGCCGCACGCGGGACGTGGTGTTCGAGTGGGACCGGATGCTCGACTTCGAGGGCGACACAGGCCCCTACGTGCAGTACGCTCACGCGCGGCTCTGCAGCATTCTGCGCAAGGCGGGGCAGCCGATGGCCGCCGACGTGGACCACTCGCTGCTGGCCCTGCCGGAGGAGTGGGTGCTGGTGCGGCATCTGGAGAGGTTCCCCCGCGCCGTGCTGGGAGCGGCGCAGGAGTGCGAGCCTTCGGCCATCGCCTCCTACCTTCTTGAACTCTGCGCCGACTTCAGCACATACTACAGCGCCGGGATGCGCGAGCCGGACCGCCGGGTGCTCTGCGAAGACGCCGCCACGCGCGCGGCGCGGCTGGCGCTGGTCGAGGCCGCGCGGCACGTCATACGCAGCGGCCTGGCACTGCTGGGCATGGCTGCGCCGGACCGGATGTAGGCTCCTTTGTACCGCTGGGCTTCGGGCAATGCCGAAGGGCGGGGAAGCAGCCGAGATGAAGGCGGACGGGGGGCAGTTCAAAGCGGTCTTCTTCGACGTGAACGACACGCTGTGGGACAGCCACAGCTGCGCCTACCACGTCATGGAGATCATCCTGCCGCGCTTCACGCCGCCCCTGCCGGACGTGAAGACGGCCGAAGTGGCGCGGCGCTACAACGCCGTCTTCCTCGACCTGCCACGCCGGGAGCACCTGCACGAGAAGCGGCCTTTCTCCCGGTTGAAGCGCTTCGAGGCGCTGCTGGAGAGCTACGGCGTCAGGAGGCGCGGCCTGGCGCGCCAGTTGAGCCACACCTACGACTCCGTGCGGCGGCTGGCGATGCGGCAGTTCCTGCGCAGCGACGCCCATCGCGTGCTGGCCGAGCTGGGACGGCGCGGCCTGCGGCGGGGCGTCATCATGAACGGGGCGCCGGCCGTTCAGCGGCATCTGGTGCAGTCGCTCGGGCTGGAGCCGCACCTGGAGCACGTGGTCCTGGGCGAGATCGAGGGCTACAGCAAGCCGGACGTGCGGCTCTTCAAGCGCGCGCTCGAGCTGGCGGGGGTGGCCGCGGAGGAAATGCTCTACGTAGGCGACAGCCCGCTGACGGACGTGCTCGGCGCCTCGCGCGCGGGCATTCCGGTGGCATGGCTCAACACGGGGCGGCGCCGCCTGCCACGCGACTTCCCCACGCCGGACGTATCGGTCACCAGCCTCAGCGAAGTGCTCGACATCGCCGCCGGGAAATAGGGACAGTCACCTATTTCCGCTGCACCGCTCGGAAGGGCTCTCGCGGCGCCAAATGGCCCGGAGAACCTCCGAAAACAGGTAACTGTCCCTATTTTTCGCCGCGGGCGTAGCAGTCGGGGTCCTCCGCGAGCCGCGCCCGCACCTCCTCGAACATCGGCTCCAGCACCGCGCTGTCCCACGCGCGTTCCACGTAGGGCGTCGAGCGCATCTTCTCAATCTCTCGCTCCAGACCCTCGTCGCGGTAGCTGCCGTAGATGTGCAGGGAGTCGCTCACGTCCACGTAGCGGCCACACCCGACCGGCCGCCCCAGCCGCTCCGCCAGCCGCGCCGCCACGCGCTGCTGGAGGTCGGTCAGCGCGAACACGTTCATGAACCACGCCTTGTAGAGGTCGCGCGAGCGCCAGTGCGTGTTCAGGTTCAGCGTATAGCCGTCCCCCTCCGTCAGCAGCCGGGCCCAGACCCGCTGCAGGCAGGGAGGGTCGTCGGTGGGAGGGTCGCACTGGGGGATCCACGTGACGGCCTGGGCGCGCCGCGAGTAGGGCACGGCCGCCAGCTTCTCCACGATGTAGTCCACCTGGTTCACGGCGGGAAGGTGCGGGCCGGCGTCGCGGTCCATCAGGTCCTCGACCGGCCGATAGGCGAAGAGGCGCTCGTGGTACGTGTAGGTCCACTTGCCCTCGCGCGGGTTGATCCAGTGGTCGTGGATGCCGTCCACCACCTCCTGTCGGTAGACCTCCAGGTCGGTCGGCCCGCCGGGGAAGTTCTTATGGATGCGCGGTTCGGAGAGCGGCCGGCGCACCTCCACCATGACCGTGGCGTCGAGGCTCGGGGGGTCACCGGGCTTGTCGTACTCCGTGCGCACCTCGACGCCGCGGTCGTAGACGGCGAGCACCGCCTTCTCCCAGGCCTCAGGCAGGTTCTCCCCGCTGACGGACAGGACGGGGATGTCAGCCATTCGCCTCCCCCTTGCTGAGCTGTGCCCGGAAGTAATGCAGCGCCTTGCGCAGGCCCTCTTTTAGCGGCGTCCTCGGCTGCCAGCCGAGCACCTCCCTGGCCTTGGTGACGTCGGGCTGGCGCACCTTGGGGTCGTCAATCGGCAGGGGATCGAAGGTGATCCCCGCCTGCGAGCCGGTCAGTTCGAGTATGGCCTCGGCCAGCTCCAGGACGGTCATCTCGTCGGGGTTGCCCAGGTTCACCGGTTCGTGCTCGTCGCTGCGCAGCAGCAGGTCTATGCCCTCGACCATGTCGTCCACGTAGCAGAAGCTGCGCGTCTGCGAGCCGTCTCCGAAGACGGTGAGGTCCTCGCCCATGAGAGCCTGGCGGAAGAACGTCGGCAGCGCCCGGCCGTCGCGCAGCCGCATGCCCGGCCCGTAGGTGTTGAAGATGCGAGCGATCTTCGTGTCCATCCCGTGCGTGCGATGGTAGGCCATCGTCAGCGCTTCGGCAAAGCGTTTCGCCTCGTCGTAGACGCCGCGCGGGCCGACCGGGTTGACGTTGCCCCAGTAATCCTCCGGCTGCGGGTGGACCAGGGGGTCGCCGTAGCATTCGCTGGTGGAGGCCAGCAGGAACCGCGCCCCCTTGGCCTTGGCCAGGCCCAGGGCCTTGTGGGTGCCCAGCGCACCCACCTTGAGCGTCTCGATGGGATACTCCAGGTAGTCCACCGGGCTGGCCGGCGAGGCGAAGTGCAACACGTTGTCCACCGGCCCGCCGACGTGGATGTACTCCGTCACGTCGTATTGGATGAAGCGGAAGTTCGGCCGGCCCAGCAGCTGCTCGACGTTGCCCGCCGAGCCCGTCAGCAGGCTGTCCAGGCAGACCACGTCGTGGCCCTGCTCCACGAAGTGGCTGCACAGATGGGACCCGATGAACCCGGCTCCCCCCGTGATAACCGTGCGCTCACGCCTCGGCGTCATGGCCCTTCGTCTCCTGCGTCGGGATCGCCCCGCCGCGTATGGTAAGGAAGGCCGCTCCGGTTGGCAAGCGCAGGGGGGCGGCCGGCGCAGTTGCCCGTCCCGTTGCCCTGTGGTAGAGTGGCAGCCCTTGTGCGCCCCGGCCGCTCATGCCGCTGCCATGAACGCATCCCGGAGTTCAGACCCCATGCTCACGTCCTTCTTCAATCCCGGCTCGGTCGCCGTCATCGGCGCCAGCCGGTCCCCCGGCAAGGTCGGCTACGACGTCGTGAAGAACCTGCTGGACGGAGGCTACGAGCGCCCCATTTACCCGGTGAACCCGAAGGCCGACGAGGTGCTCGGCGTGCGCTGCTACGCCTCCGTGCTCGACGTCGAGGGCCCGGTCGAACTCGCCGTCGTGGCCATTCCGGCCAAGCACGTGTTGGACGCCCTGCGCGAGTGCGCACGGAAGGGCACGCGCTCGGTCGTCGTCATCAGCGCCGGCTTCAAGGAGTCCGGCGAGGAGGGCGCCGAACGGGAGCGCCGGCTGGCCGAGGAGTGCCGCCGGGAAGGCATCCGCTGCATCGGGCCGAACTGCCTGGGCGTGATGAGCCCGGTGACGCGCCTGAACGCCTCGTTCGGCGCCGCCATGCCGAGGCCCGGCAACATCGCCTTCTTCAGCCAATCCGGGGCGCTCGGCACGGCCATCCTCGACATCGCCGTCGGCGAGGACATCGGCCTGTCCCGCTTCATCAGCTACGGCAACAAGGCCGACGTGGATGAGACCGACCTGATCGAGGCGCTGGGCGAGGACGACGAGACGGACGTGATCCTCGGCTACGTGGAGAGCATTGACGACGGGCGCAAGTTCATGGACGTCACCGCCCGCGTGACGCGCGTCAAGCCCGTGGTCATCTTCAAGTCCGGCCGCACACGCGCGGGAGCGAAGGCCGCCTCCAGCCACACCGGCAGCCTGGCCGGCTCGGACTCGGCCTATTCGGCGGCCTTCAAGCAGTGCGGCGTCTTCCGCGCCGAGACGGTGGAGGAGTTCTTCGACTTCGCGCGCGCCTTCGCCTGCCGCAAGCTGCCCCGGGATAACCGCGTGGCCATCGTCACCAACGCCGGCGGGCCCGGCATCGTCGCCACCGACGCCGTCGAGGCATCCCTGCTGGAGATGGCGACGCTCAGCGACCGCACGCGCCAGACGCTCGCGCAGCACCTGCCCGCCCACGCCAACCTCCAGAACCCCGTGGACGTCATCGGCGACGCCAGGGCCGACCGCTACCGACGGGCCATTGAGGCCGTGGTGGCCGACGAGGGCGTCTCGGCCGTGCTCACCATCCTCACCCCCCAGACCTCCACCGAGGTGGACAGGACGGCCGAGGCGGTCGCCGACGCCGCGGCCGCCACCGACAAGCCCATCCTCACCTCGTTCATGGGCAGCGCCTCCGTGCAGGACGCCTGGGACATCCTGGACCGCCGCTCCGTGCCGAACTTCGAGCAGCCGGACCGCGCCGTCGGCGCCATCGAGGCGATGGTCGTCTACAGCCGGTGGCGCCGCGCGCAGCAGGCCGAGCCGCCGCGATATGACTTCGACGCGGACGCCATCCGCCGCACCATCGAAGGAGCGGCCGCCAGGGGGCACAAGACGCTGGCCGAACGGGAGGCGCGCCAGATCGCCGCCGCCTGCGGCATCGCCTTGCCCGCCGGCACGTTCGCGCCCGACGAGGACGCCGCCGTCGCCGCCGCCGCCGAGATCGGCTATCCCGTCGCGGTGAAGATCTCTTCGGACGACATCCTGCACAAGTCGGACGCCGGCGGCGTGAAGGTCGGGCTCAAGGACGAGGGCTCGGTCCGGCAGGCGTTCCGGGACGTCATGTCCTCGGCCCGCGCCTACAAGGAGGACGCCCGGCTGGACGGCGTGCTCGTGCAGCAGATGGCGCCGAAGGGCCGGGAGGTCATCGTGGGCGTGAACCGCGATCCGCAGTTCGGGCCCGTCATCATGTTCGGCCTGGGCGGCGTCTACGTGGAGGTGCTCAAGGACGTGACCTTCCGCGTGGCGCCGGTGACGCTCGAAGAGGCGCAGGCGATGATCGGCGAGATCCGCACGGCCAGGATCCTCGGCGCGTTCCGCGGGGAGCCGGCGGCGGACGTGGACGCGCTGGCGGAGTGCGTGACGCGCGTCTCGCAGCTCGCCCTGGACTTCCCCGAGCTGAGCGAGTGCGACCTGAACCCCCTGCGCGTCTACCCCGAAGGCCAGGGCGTGATGGCCGTGGACGTCCGCTTCGGCCTGGCGTAGGCCGGCACCCCAAGGAGGCAGCCCATGTCCAGGGAGCAGTTCCGGCTGGGCACCACGTTCGTCGGCGCGCGCAACGTGAGCGAGTATCGCGCCACCATCCCCGTCTGGGTCAGCGCGGACGACGTGGTGCTGGAGATCGGCTGCGAGTGGGGGACCACCACGGCCCTCATCGCCCCGCACTGCCGGCTGGTGATCGGCACGGACGTGAGCGCCCAGGTCATCGAGCGCGCGCGGCGGCAGCATCCGGAGCTGCGCTTCGAGGTGCTGGACGGCTTCGACGTGCGGGCGGCGCAGGCGCTGGGCGAGGACTTCACGAAGGTCTACATAGACATGTCGGGCCTGTCCGGCTACCGCTCGCTGCTGGACGTGATCGCGCTGCTCCAGATGTACGCGACGGTGTTGAGGCCGCAAGCCATCGTCGTCAAGAGCGGCGCGCTGAAACACTTCGCCGCCCACTGCATCCCCTGGCCCGGGAAATAGGGACAGTTACCTATCTCCGCGCCACTCGTCGTAGCGGCGCCTTTCCCGCTCCGCCGGCCCCGGCTCGAGCAGCAGGAACGGGTTCTCGGCGAGCATGGGCATCACCACGCGCTCCATGCCGGCCGCCTCCACCACCAGCACGTCGGCCGCGCCGATCTGCCCCCTCACCAGCGCCCCCTCGCGTTCGAGGACCGGCTCCATCTTGGGGAAGTCACGGGGCAGCCAGTCGCAGTGCCGGCGCGAGGGGACCGCCACCCTCCGCCCCTCCGCGTCCACGGCGTAGAGCATCTCAAACCGGTCGAAGAGCCACGGCACGCCCGCCATCTCCTCCAGGGCATGGAAGCTGGTGTTCACGCGCAGGTCCACGCCCAGGAACACGATCCTGCCGCCGAACCGCATCAGGCGCTGGTAGGGCGACCGGCTGCCGCACGGGGTGACCTGCGTCTCGTGCCCACGCAGCAGTTCCTCCTTCAGCGGGCCGATGGCGGCGCAGGAGTGCGTCGGATGCAGGCCGCGCACGGCGCCCGGCCGCCGCCGGAACGTCTCCGGGATCAGCCCCACGCAGCAGGCCGTCTCCCGCACGTCGAAGACGGGATTGCGCGCGCCCACGCGGTCCCACGTGTGCGTCGG
>LJUE01000040.1 GCA_001303885.1 Planctomycetes bacterium SM23_32
CGGCCAGAGCGGCGAGCTTCTCGGCGAGCCCGCCCGGCCGGTCCTCGACGCTGACCGCCCAGATGTCCACCCGATCTGCCTCGAGAGCCATGACGCACCCTCCACAAGATGTGTTGGTGAGATCGGCCTGCTGGCCACCCCCATCGCGGCCGATGCTCCTGCCGGCATGGTAATGGCAACGGCGCGGGGCCGCAAGCGACGGCGGGCAAGCTCCGCCGCGGGCCCGGACCTTACGGCAGCCCGACGCCGAGCAGCCACTTCACGACGTCGCAGTGCCGCTCGAGGCGGGCCTCCACCGTGCGGTCGCCCGCCCGTCGCACCCCCGGCCTGCGCGCCGCCTCGTCCGCCTTATCGGCCGAGACGAAGCTGACCGCCACCGTCATGGGCAGGTCGGGCTTGAACGGCTGGCAGCCGCCGGCGCGGAGCCTCTGCACCGCTTCGGCCACCTTCTGTGCGGTGAGCTGCCGCGCCGACTCCGCGTCGAGGCCGGAGCACAGGTCGGGCGTCTCCGCCCGTTTGACGGCGGCCGTCACCACGCCCGGGAACTGCTCCCGGGCCTCCCGGCAGGCTGCCTCGTCGCCCTGCACCATGGCCAATGGGACGTCCCAGTGCCCCGCGAAGCATGCCTCGATGCCCATCTCGCCGACGCTGCGGCCGTTGATGCGGAAATCGCTCCATTCGAGCGTCCAGGTGTGGGGGAGGAACGCGCCCTCGGTGCCCGCCCTGGCGTGGTGGCCCGGCAGCATGAGGCCGTCCACGGTGTCGTCCAGCCCGGGCATCCAGCGTGTCAGCCCGTCCTGCTCTCCGACGGACCTCTGGAGGTATGTCACGCGGGGGTCGGTCAGCATGCGGTCGGGGCGGATGTTGCCGCCGCCGTGGTGCGTGTCGCAGACGATCAGCTCGTCCACTCCCGCTCTCAAGGCGGCGGCCACGGCCGAGTTGACGTCGGCGATGAGGAGCTCCCGGCCCTCCTGCCCGGTCTCCGGGCGGGCGCCTTCCTCCCAGTACCACGCGTGCTCGCGGGTGAAGAGCCCGCTCACCCCCTCCATGTCCCAGTGCATGAACAGCTTCATGGCGGCCCTCCGGCGTCCCGGCCCGGGTTCGTGCACGGGCCGGCGCGCGAGCGGCATCCTACGAGTTCGGCCCCGCGATGTCCAGTCACGGGGCTCCGTGGTTGAAAGACGGCCGCAGGGCTGAGATACTACTGCCTCTGCCGGTCCGGACCGGTCCTGGGAACTGCTCTGTGCGCGGGCCGGCCGGGACGCACTCAAGGAGGAGCCTTCATGCTGCCGCGTCACACGTGCCTTGGCGCACTAGCAGGGCTGCTGTTCGTCGCCTGGTTTGCGGCTGCCGCCGGGGCGCAGGTGATCCCCGCGGACACGAGCACGGCGCCCGTCATCGTGCCGGCCGAGACCTCGGTGGCCGCCGGGCCTGGCGCGGCCGCGTCGGAGCGGGAGCTTACGGCCGGGCAGGCCTTCCTGCTGAAGCTAAAGCAGGGCGGCACGACGATGATCTTCCTCTTTCTGGCGTCGGTTGCCGGGGTGGGCTACACGATTGAGCGGCTGGTGAACCTGCGCGCCGGAGCGGTGGCGCCGGAGGGGCTGGCCGAGGAGGCGGACAAGCTGTGGCGGGCCGGCGAGTTCGGTCGGAGGCCGTCATCGCCCGCCACCGCCACAGTAGCATGGCGGACGTCTCCATGATGGCCGGGGACGTGGCCTCGCGGGACCTGCGGCGCCACGTGCAGAAGGCCTATCCCCTGGCCGTTGTCGCCACGGTCTCGCCCTTGCTGGGGCTGCTGGGGACGGTGATCGGGATGATCGGCGCCTTCGACAAGGTGGCCGCCGCCGGCTCGCTCGGGGACGCCTCCCTGCTGGGCGGCGACATCTCCAAGGCCCTCATCACCACCGGCGCGGGCCTGACCATCGCCGTGCCCGCGCTCGTGCTCTACCACTACTTCAGGAGCCGCACCAACATGCTCGGCCTGATGCTGGAGGAGGAAGTGGGCGAGCTGATCGGCGGCTGGTTCGGCGCCCCGCTCGACCGGGACGCGGCCGGAGAGGAGGGCGGCGATGCGCGTTAGAATGGAAGAGGACATGGACGTGGGGATCCAGATGGCGCCGCTGATTGACTGCGTGTTCCTGCTGCTGATCTTCTTCCTGGTCGCCACCACGCTGAAGAAGATCGAGAAGGAGCTGCCCCTGGACCTGCCCGAGGCGGCAGCCACCGTCAGCCGGCAGGTGGAGGACGCCATGACCATCATATCCATTGACAGGCAGGGCGGCCTCTACCTCGGCTCCGAGCCCGTGGGCCAGGGCTACCTGAACGAGAAACTGCGCGAGCTGGCCGGCCGCAACCCCGACTGGCGCATCCGCATAGACGCCGACCGGGAAGCGCCCGTGTGGGCGGCCGTCCAGGTGCTGGACATCTGCGCCTTCGAGAACCTGCACAATGTCGGCCTCAAGACCAAGCAGACGCCCCAGGCCCAGCTCTGAGCGGCGCCGGTTCGTGCGCCGCCGGCGCGAGGGGCGCGGGTGGTTCCTGCTCTCGCTGGGGCTGCACGCGCTGGCGATTGCCGCCCTGATCTACCTGACGCCCGTGCGCGACGTGGTCAGGGAGATCGTGCGGCCGACCAGGCCGGAGCGCACTATGTCCGCCGGCGGCCTGGCGGAGCTGGCCGAGGCCATCGAGGAGATGGCGGCCGAGCAGATCGCCCGCAACTCGCGGGAGCTGCGCCGCGTGCTGGGCAAGATGGACGAGATCGAAGAGGGGATGGCGGACGAGTTCGGGGCGTTCGACCGGGACCGGCGCCGCACGGCCGCCGCCGATGCCCTCCAGGAGATGGACAGGGCGCTCGAGGAGATGCAAGGCGCCGCCGAGTCCATCGAGCAGCAGGCCCCCATCGAGACGACGGACCGCCACCAGGCCCTCGCCGAGCAGGCCCAGGAACGCGCCCGGCGCAAGCTGGACATGATCGCCTCCGACGTGGCGACGGCGCAGCAGCTCCACCGCCGGGCCGAGGCGGCGCACCAGGACGCGAAGGCCGCCCACGACCGCGAAAGGGACCTGAAGGCCGCCGTGGCCGGCGTCGAGCGGCAGCTTGCCCAGGAGGAGAGCCGTGCCGAGGAACGCCTCCAGGCAGTGGAACGCCTCAAGGAGCAGGGGCGGCCCGAGGAGCAGGTCCAGCAGGAGTCGCAGGGCCTCGCCGAGCAACAGGAGCGCGCGCGCGAGGCGGCCGAGCAGCTTGCCGCCCGCCGCCGCGAACGGGAGGAGGCGCACCGGGACGCCCTCGAGAACCAGCGCAGTGCCCTGGCCCTCCAGCGGGAGGCGCGGCAGGCTCTGGCCGAGTCGGCGCGGGAGCGTCCGGCGCCCCTCGTGCAGCTCGCGTCCTCTCCCCGGCAGACCGCAGCCCGCCCTGAGGCGCTCCCCCTCCTGACCGAGGTCGAGGCGCCGGCCGACCAGACGGACGTCGCTGCCCTCTACGAGGGGGCGAGGGCCGCGGAGGACACCATCGCCGAGACCTTCAAGGAGGTGCGGGCGATGGACCTGGCCATGGTGCGCGACATGGAGCTGCCGGACGCACGGGACGACATAGACCTGGTGCGGCCGGTCCGCCCGGACCTCGACGTGGACCTCCTGCGGGACGCCGTGCGGAGCGACGAGCGGTTCGAGGCGCACAAACGGGAGATGGAGGTGGCCCTGCGCGAGACGCAGTCTATGGTAGAGCTCGCCCACCGGATGCTCGAGATGGCGACCCAGTCGGTGGCAAGGATGAGGTTCGGCACGGACGTCGGCGCCGAGCCGCCCCCCGAGGAGCCGCCCGACTTCGCGCTGATCATCCGGGAGCTGGCCATGGAGGAGGTGAGCGGGCGGTTCAGTGACATGGCGGCCATGATGCGGCTGGCCGAGCAGGAGGCGGCCGGCCTCCGGGCCCCGGAGGTCGACTTCGAGGACCTGACCGAGCAGGAGAAGCTGGAGCGGGGCCTGCTGGCCTTCTCTGCCGAAGAGCCCGACCAGGGCGAGGTGCCGCAGTTGCCCCCGGACGTGGAGGCTGTGCGGGCGCGCAAGATCGGCCCCGGCGGCCTGCCCGGCCAGTGGATGTACATGGACACGTGGTGGACGCTCGGGCCGTTCCCCAATCCCAACCGCGTCAACATAGACCGCGAGTTCCCCCCCGACAGCCTGGTGGACCTGGACGCCACCTACGTGGGCAAGGACGGGCGCACGATCCGCTGGGAGTTCGTGCAGTCGGACAAGCCGGAGATCATCCCGCCCAACGCCGAGCCCTACGGCATCTGGTACGCCTACACCGAGTTCCACTGCGACCGCCCGCGGGACGTGCTCATGGCGATGGGCACCGACGACCGGGGCACCTTGAAGATCAACGGCGTGCCGGTCTGGATCAGCTCAAAGCGGCTCAAGGGCTGGGACATAGACGAGGTCTGGCGGCGCGTGCACCTGCGGCAGGGCGTCAACCGCATCCTCTATCGCGTCGAGAACGGCTGGATGCACATCGGCTTCTCGCTGGTGCTGCGCCTCGACGACGAATGAGCCCGCGACCCGTCGCCGACGGGCGGCCCTGTCGCCGCCGGCGTCGCCGTCCTGGGTGAGGTTGTGCGCGCCTTCGGCGTCGCATCCTACCGGCCGCGCCCTACGCCCTCGCGAACCGTTTGCGCTCCGGCGAGGGCGGGGCCGCAACCCGGGCTCCCCCGCGTCGTCGTATCCGGTATGTCTGGGGGGGGCGTGCGCTGGTCCGGAAGGGCCGGCGGCGGTAGGCTGCGAAGCTCCGGGTAGGGGCTTGCCCGCCCTCTGTGTGGCGGGCCTCGTTCGGGTGAGCGACCGGTATGGGCAGGCCGTTTATCGCTATGGGCCGAGAGCCCGTCGTCGTATCTGGCCGCCCCTTTCGACCGGCCCGGATGAGCCGCGAGCTCGAATCGGTAGGTGTCGACTCGCCCCACCCCTCACCTCCGGCGCCGGACGGCTTCCGGCGAGACCTTCCCCCTTGAAAGGAAAGGAGTCGCCCCAGATGTTACGCTGCGTCGGCCTCGATGTCCATAGGGTCTGGACCCAGGTGGCCCGCCACCTGCCCGACGGAGAGGTCCAGAGGGAGAAGATCGCCACCCGCCCCGAGTGCCTCAGGGAGTTCGCCGAGACCCTCGGCCCTCAGGACGTGGTCGCCCTGGAGTCCACCACCAACGCCCTGGCCGTGGCCGGGCTGCTGAAGCGCCGCGCCGGCCGGGTGCTGGTCTCCAACCCCATGAAGACCCGCCTGATCGCCGAAAGCCACATCAAGACCGACAAGGTGGACGCCGATGTGCTGGCCAACCTGGCCCGGAGCGGCTTCCTGCCTACCGTCTGGCAGCCCCCCCAGGGGGTCGAGATGCTCAGGCGCCGCTCGGCCTACCATGAGGCCCTCAGCCGTCAGGCCTGCACGCCGTGCTGGCCCGCCACCGATGCGGTGTCCGGCCCGGTTCCGCTGCCGGTAGATGATGTGGGCCCGCACTACCTCGCCAGGCGGGGTTGAGTTCAGCAGCCGCGCCAGCTCCGCCGGCCGTAGCGACCTGGGGTCAAGCATCGCCAATGCGGTTCTCTCTCACGCTGGCTGGTCCTCGGACCCCGTGCTGCGATCCAGACCTGATGCCACCCTTCCATCGCTCTTGACCCTGGACCAGTCGGAGTCCCAGTTCCTGGATCTCCACACATATAGGTCCGCAGCCAAGAGCAAGGACGTCACCTCAAGCGACGACGCCAAGACCATAGCCACCCAGCTGAACTGCAATCCCCCGGAGAAAGCCGTGGCGTACATCGCCAAGCTGAGAAGCGCGTAGAACACCGCCAGCGGCCTCGACAGCCCCATGGGCAAGGCAGGAATCCTGCGCGCACCTCTGCCCTGCCTGAAAGCGGCCCAGCGAGTTTCCCACTGCAGCCCATCTACCTCTGGCTCGATGAAGGTCCTTATATAGGCTGCGATCCTCTCGATAGCTTGCGTGTGGTAAATGGTGAGCATCAATGCTCCGTTGACCAACAGCACGCCCCAACCCGTCAGACCGAAGACGACGTGGTCAAGCTCTGGAGACGTCGAGGAGTCGCTGCCAAGGGCGACCCCCAGCACGGCTCCGACTCCTGCAAGAGTAAACCCCAGAATCAGCAGCCGGGCTTGTTGCCTCCGCATGATCTCTTCGCGAAGTGACCCGTACTCCGCCAACATGCCTTCGTACTTGTCATGTGCCATGGGCAGACCCCTTGCTGGTTCGTTGTAGACATGACCAATCCCCACCGCCCATCGCGAGGGCTATATCCCATTTGGACGACCCCTGCCACTTGTCTAGCCACGTTGAGTTCCCATGGGCTCGCAAAGGCAGCAGGTGGTGTCTCAAACGCGCCGAGTGTGGGTCCGCCATGTCGCCGCAGCCGCAACGGCCTAGGTGTGCGTCTGCAGCTGATGCTCTGAGAGCGCACCACCTCGCCAAGCGGGGTTGAGTTGAGCGGCCGCGCCAGCTCCGCCGGCCGTAGGCCCCTGGAGTCCACCACCAACGCCCTCGTCGTCGCCCGCCTGCTGCGCCGAAGGGCCGCAGAACGAGCCTACAGCTCAACGACCCGGCCCGTGCGGGCCGACTCCTCGATGGCCAGCAGCACCTGCGTGACCCTCGTGGCCTGCTCCGCGTCCGGCTGCGGTTCGACGCCGCGCTCCAGGCATTCGATGAAATAGTAAACCGAGTCGAACCACCAGCCGCTCGTGTGACCCAGCGGGTCCGGCGACGCGAAGTCGTAGTCCACGCTCCGCGCGCCCTGCGTGTAGGCCATCATGTCGTCCGAGCGGAGCTTGCTGTACAGGGCGCCATCCCGGCCGACGATCTCGATCGCGAAGTCAATCTCCGGCGCGAACCCGTCGGGCATGATCCAGTTGGCGTCCATGGTGACCGTCGCGCCGCCGTCGAAGCCGAGCACGGCCACCACGGCGTCGGAAGTCTCGATGCCCCGCGACGTGAGCACGCCGTAGCTGGCCTTCGCGTAGACCTGCCTCGGCATGCCGCCGATCAGGTGCATCACCGTGTCCGTGCAGTGGGACAGCAGGAAGAACGTGGGCGTCGTCTTCGCCACCCACTCGAGCGTGGCCGTCTTGCCGATCGGCTCGCGCAGCCGGATGAAGACGTTCTCGACGGGGCCGAGCGCGCCGGCGTCCAGCTGCTCCTTCAGCTTGCAGACCTGGCGCTTGTGGCGGTTGCCGAAGTTCACCATGAGCCTGCGGCCGGTCTCGCGGACGGCCTCCCGTATGGCGTGGCAGTCGGCCATGGTGGTCGCCAACGGCTTCTCGCACAGCACGTCCACGCCGGCCCGCAGGCAGGCGACGGCCGGCTCGCGATGATGGAAGTCGGGCGTCGCGACCGCGACGGCGTCCAGCTCCTCGGCCCGGAGCATGTCCTGGCAGTCCGCGTATAGCCGCTCCACGCCGTGGCGACGGCCGAGCGCCTCGGCCCTGCCCGGGTCCAGGTCGCAGACGGCCACCAGCTCGGCCGCGCTGGACTGGCTGAACGCCCGTGCATACAGCGCGCCCATCGTGCCCGCGCCGATCAGTCCCATCCTGATCATCGTCCCGCGCCTCCTCTTGTCCGTGGTCCGGCGCCGTGGCCGGCATACGCGCCTCAGAGAGTATCGGAGCGCGCCCTGCGCGGCAACTGGCGTCGGCGCCGGCGCCGGGCTGATTGAAAGGTCGAGTCGGGGCGCCTATAATGCCGCTGTGCGGCGGAGCCGGCGGCGCCGCCGCGAGCGGGCACTTCGGGAGGATGGCATGGGAGAGGCGACCCGTCCCCGCCCGGTGAACCTGATCTGCGGCGTGCTGGCCGCGCGCCGGGAGTGGCTGGACGCGGCCAGGGACCGCCTCGAGAGGGCACTCGGGCCGATAGACCTGAGCAGCGACGTCTGGCCGTTCGATCAGATGGACTACTATGAGGCCGAGATGGGCGCGCCCCTGCTGCGGGCCATCCACAGCTTCGCAGAGATGGTGGCGCCGGACAACCTGCCGGCCGCGAAGCACACGACCAACCGGCTGGAGAAGGAGCTGGCGGACGAACTGCCGGGGGCGCCCCGGCGCCCCGTCAACCTGGACCCCGGCTATGTCGCGCTCGGCAAGCTGGTGCTGGCCACCACCAAGGACTACGCGCACCGCGTCTACCTGGGCGGCGGCATCTACGCGGAGTCCACGCTGCGCTGGCGGGACGGCGCCTTCGAGCCCTGGCCGTGGAGCTATCCCGACTACGCCACGGACCAATACCGGGCATTCTTCGCCAGGGTGCGGGCCCTCTACACCGAGAAACTCGACGCCATGGACTGAGGCGCGGGGCTCTGCCCCGGCCGCGGGAGGTCACGGGTCTCGATGGAAAGAACGCTGGTGTTCCTGAAGGCAGACGCGCTCAGGCGCGGGCTGGTGGGCGAGATCATCGGACGCTTCGAGCGGAAGGGCTTCCTGATAGAGGGGCTGAAGATGGTAGCGCTGTCCGAGGAGTTCGTCCGGGAGCACTACGCCGCCCATCGCGGCAAGGAGTTCTACGAGCCCCTCGTGCGCTACGTGACCAGCGGTCCGGCGGTGGCCATGGTGCTGGCGGGCAGAAACGCGGTGGCCGTGGTGCGGCGCATGATGGGGGAGACCTTCGGCTCGGATGCCGAGCCGGGCACAATCCGCGGCGACCTGGCGCTGAGCAACCGTTACAACCTGGTGCACGGCAGCGACAGCCCCGAGGCCGCCGGGCGCGAGATCGGCGCGTTCTTCGAGCCCGACGAACTGGTAAGCTATGGCGAGGACGCGACGCGGTGGATCTACGACCAGACAGGGCCCGAACCCGTCTGAGGAAGCGGAGGAGAGAGATGCGTGGGGCATGTTCGTTTCGGACGGCGGTTGTGGCGTGGGCGGCGCCTGTGGCCAGCGTCCTGGCCCTGCTGCTGATGGCGGCGCCAGGCTGCGGCGGGGGGGCGGGGGAGCTGAGCCCGCCGGCCGCCGTGACGCTCCCGCCGCGTACGCTGGACTACGTGACGGCGGTGCTCCAGACCAACTCGCGGCGCTGGATGACGCTGCAGGCCGCTTGCAGGGTGACCGTCGCCAGCCCGCAGATCCCGCAGCCGGGCAATCGGGTCACTTTCCGCTCCGGCCGGCTCTACTTCCAGAAGCCCGGCAAGGTGCACCTGCGCGTGCCGGACAGCGGCGACCCGAGCCTGAAGATCGTGGGCGACGGGCAGGCCTACCAGGCGCAGATGCCCGTCTTCGAGGACCGCTATTCGGGCCTTTACGGCGATCCCGTCGTCTCGCGGCCGAGACGCATCCACTTCCTGCCGGCCGACATCGCTTATGCCCTCGAACCGGCGGACGCGCTCAGGGGCATGGGCCTGGCGTTCAAGCAGACCGAGCAGTTCGCGGCCATTGACTGCCTGGACTTCGTCACCGAGCCGGAGCCGTCCCTGAAGGTCGTCAGCTCGGTCCTGTTCGGCAAGCGCACGGACACCGTCCCCCAGGTTGAGACGTTCGGCGACGATGGTGCGATCCGCTCGCGCGTCAGCCGCCTGTTGATCAGGGCCGAACCGGGGCTGCACGATGAACCGGTCCCGCTGCCCCACGCCCTGCTCATCATCTACCCCCAGGAGCGCACGTCCATCCTAATGGCCCTGACCGACCTCAAGCTCAATGCCGAGCTGAACCCCGAGCTCTTCGAGCTGACCGAGTGAGAAGACGCGGGTGCCCGGCGTGCCGCTGGCGGACGCGCGGCGTTCAGGGGATGCCGAACAGGTAGGAGAGCCAGCCGGCCTTCATCGCCGCTATCACGATGATGATCATCAGGACGGCCACGATCACGGGCTTCAGCAGGCTCCGGCGCGGCCTGGGGGGCTCGGGGCGCTTGGTCTGGACGAAGTCGCGGTAGGCGGCCTCGCACTGCCGGCTGCAGAAGGCGCCGTGCTCCGTCTTGAAGGCACATGCGTCGCAGACGGGCTTATGACACTGGGGGCATCGGAACTCGGCGCGCGCTTCGTGGCAGACGCCGCACTTCGTCTCTATGGTGACTTCCCGGCGTTTCTGTCGGCGCATCGGTTCACAGGATGTAGCGGGTCAGGTCTTCGTCTTCCATCAGCTCGGCCAGCTTCCTGTCCACGTAGTCGCGATCCACGTGCACGCGCCTCTCGTCCAGGTCCGGCGCCTCGAAGCTCACCTCCTCGAGCAGCCTCTCCATCACCGTGTGCAGGCGGCGGGCGCCGATGCTGCGGGTGCGCTGGTTGATCTGCTCGGCGAACTCGGCCACGCGCTCGACCGCCTCGTCGTCGAAGCTCAGCTCCACGCCTTCGGTGGCCAGCAGCTCGGTATACTGCCGCGTCAGCGCCGTGCGCGGCTCGCGCAATATCCGCACGAAGTCGTCCTTGGTCAGGTCCTTCAGCTCCACGCGGATGGGGAAGCGGCCCTGGAGCTCGGGTATGAGGTCGCTGGGCTTGGCTACGTTGAAGGCGCCGGCGGCGATGAACAGGATGTGGTCGGTCTTGACGGTGCCGTAGCGGGTGGGGACGGTGCAGCCTTCCACCACGGGCAGCAGGTCGCGCTGGACGCCCTCGCGGCTCACGTCGGGGCCGTGGACCTCGCCGCCGGCGCTGGCTATCTTGTCCAGTTCGTCAACGAAGATGATGCCCTGGTTCTCGGCGCGCCACAGCGCCTGGCGGGCCACATCCTGGCGGTCTATGAGCTTCTCGCTCTCCTGGCGGACCAGCACTTCGCGCGCTTCGGCCACGGTCATGCGGCGCCTCTCGCTGCGGGAGGGCAGCATCTCCTCCAGGAAGCTCTGCATGTCGAAGCCCATCTCCTCGCCGCCCAGCGAGACCCCTTGGATCACCACCGGCTTCTCGGTGACTTCCACTTCCGCCTGGCGCTCGTCCAGCTTGCCCTCCCTCAGCATGAGGCGCAGCCGCTCGCGGGCCCGCTCCCGCTGCTCGCGGCGGTCCGCGTCGCCCGAGTCGGGCGGCTCATAGAGCACGTCGAGCAGGCGCTCCTCGGCGTTGGCCGCTGCCTGGGGACGCACCTGTTCCCACATCTGCTGGCGCACCATGTTGGCCGCCAGCTCCACCAGCTCCCGCACCATGCTCTCCACGTCGCGGCCGTGGTAGCCCACCTCGGTGTAGTGGCTGGCTTCCACCTTGATGAAGGGCGCGTTGGCCAGCCCGGCCAGACGGCGGGCTATCTCCGTCTTGCCCACGCCGGTGGGTCCGATCATGATGATGTTCTTCGGCAGCACGTCCTGGCGCAGCTCTTCGGAGAGCTGCTGGCGCCGCCAGCGGTTGCGCAGCGCCACGGCCACCGCGCGCTTGGCTTCGTCCTGGCCCACGATGTACTGGTCGAGCTGCCGGACGATGGCGCGCGGCGTGAGCGCCGTCACGGCAGGGTCTCGATGCGTATCTGGCTGTTCGTGTAGACGCATATCTCGGCCGCCAGCTCAAGCGACTTCCGCACGATCTCGGTGGGGCCCAGCTCCGTGTTGCGCAGAAGGGCCCGGGCGGCGGCCGTCGCCACGGCTCCGCCCGAGCCGATGCCGATCACGCCGTCGTCCGGCTCTATCACCTCCCCGTTGCCGGTGATCAGCAGGCTGTACTTCCCGTCCACGGCCACCAGCAGGCTCTGCAGGGGCCGCAGGGCGCGGTCGGTGCGCCACTCCTTGGCCAGTTCGTGCGCGCTGCGCAGCAGGTTGCCCTGGTAGGTCTCCAGCTTGTTGCTGAACCGGTCCAGCAAGGCGAACGCGTCGCCCGCCGAGCCGGCGAACCCGACAATGACGTTGTCCTGGTGCAGGCGGCGGATCTTGACCGCCGAGGACTTCACCACGGTCTCGTTCAGCGTCACCTGGCCGTCGCCGCCCACGGCCACCTCGTCCCCGGAGCGCACCGACAGGATGGTCGTGCTCCGCCAGGTGCCGCAGATGCTCTCGTCGGCGCTGCCTTTGCTGCGCATGGGCCGCTCCTCTCCCCCTCTGACGCGGTGTATTATCCGGGCTGCCCGACGGCTTTGCAAGGCTTGGCAGGGCTTCGGGACCACGGGGGGAGTGGACGCGCCCCGAGGACGCCGTTATGATTCGGTCCGAACCCCAACGCCAGGAGGAGGAACCGTGGCCGAGCAGCAGGGCGAGGTCGAGGTCCACCCCACGGCGCGCGTGCACCCGAGCGCGACGCTCGACGGCAGGATCAGCATCGGCGCGCACACGCTCGTCGGCGCCGGCGCCGTGCTGACCGGCGACGTCACGGTCGGCCACCACAGCCTGGTCCAGTGCAACACGGTCATCCGCGGCACGGTGCGCATCGGCAACTACGTGCACGTCTACGACCTGGTCTGCATCGAGCAGGGCCGCCCCGCCAGCGTGGGCGGCTCGGCGGCCGAAGAGCCTGACCAGTCCGTCATCGCCGATTACGCCTGGATCAACCACGGCGCCACCATGCACGGCAGCCGCCTGGGCGAGGGCGCCGTGGTGGGGTTGAACGCCAGCCTGAACTACAACTGCCGCATCGGCGCCGGCGCCATCGTGATGGACGGGGCGGCCTGCCCCGTGGACTTCGTCCTGCCGGCGGACTGCATCGCCGACGGCGTGCCGGCGCGTGTCGTCCGGGAGAGCATTACTGACCAGGACCGCATCCGCGTGATGGGCCTCGTGCCGCGGCAGTGGGCAGAGTACGCCGGCAAGATGCAGGAGGGCGGCTGAGCGTCGTGTGGTTGTGGCGGGTTCGTGGTCCTCGTCGAATGGCCGAGAGGGTGGAGATGGACAAGATCAGGTGGGGCATTCTGGCGACGGGGCGGATCGCTCACAAGTTCGCCCGCGGGCTGAGCTGCTTGGACGACGCGGAGCTGATTGCCGTCGGCTCGCGCCGGCAGGAGACGGCCGACGCGTTTGCTGAGGAGTGGGACATCCCGCACCGGCACGCGAGCTACGAGGCGCTCGCCGCCGACCCCGACGTGGACGCCGTCTACGTGGCGACGCCGCACCCGTTCCACAAGGACAACAGCATGCTCTGCCTGGAGGCGGGTAAGGCG
>LJUE01000041.1 GCA_001303885.1 Planctomycetes bacterium SM23_32
GGAAGACCAGCACCAGCGCCGCCCGGTAGATGCCCGGCAGCGCCCCGCGGGGCACGTAGCCCGCCCGCACCACGTGCGCCGCCAGCTCGCCGGAACGCAGCCGCGCCGTGACGCGCCTGGTGCCCCAGCCCGCGCCCCCCACCAGCAGCAGCCTCCTGTCCGTGCCGAACCGGCGCCTGAGCAGCTCGTAGGCGTCCAACAGCGTCGCGACGTCCTTCTTGGGTTCCAGCTTCCCCACGAAGAGGAACGGCGGCGCGTCCAGCCCCAGCGAGTCGAGCGCCGCCGGCTCGGCGTCCGGCCGAAACAGGCCGTCCACGCCGGGGTGCACGACGCGCGCCCGCCCGGCCTCGGAGGGGAACTGCCGCTCCAGCGTCTGCCGCACCCACTGCGAAGTGCAGTGGATGACGGTGGCCCTGCGCAGGCCGGGTGGGATGGTCAGGCGGTAGTGCAGGGCGTTCAGCCGCCGGCAGAAGCGGGGATGGGTGAACGCGAACAGGTCGTGCAGCGTCAGGACGGTGGGCCGGTCCACGCGCAGCGGCCGGACGTAGGCCGGGCAGTGGAGCACGTCAACGCCGTCCCGGCGGAGGCGGGCCGGGAGCTTGACCTGCTCCCACGCGATGCGGAGCGGCCGCACGCCATTGGGCACCGGGACAGGCACGTAGCACGCCCGCGGCGACGCCAGCGCCGGCAGCTCCGCCGCGTCCCGGCCGTGGTAGACGAGGTACTCGTGCTCGCCCCCCCACCGGGCCAGGGCGCGGACCAGGCCGCGCATCCAGACGCCGACGCCGCTGTCGCGCCGGCCCAGTATCATGGCGTCTATGGCGATGCGCATCGCTGCCGCCCACAGCCTGCGGGAAAGGGGCTTGAAGGGGGACTCGCTCGTTGACGGGGCAACGGCCCCATTATAGAATGCAAAGGGGCAGTTTTTGAACCGACCGGTCGTCTTCCGCGACAAAGAAGAAGGAGGACGCTCCCGGAGCGTCCGTTGCGTGCGAAGTCGGCCAGAGCAATGGGGGTAGGGAACCATGAGAAGGGAAGTGACGGTGCTGCTCCTGCTGGTGATCGGGCTGGCGGCCGGGCTGGTGCTCAGCGGTGTCCTTGAGGCGCCCGCGAAGGACCTCGGCGCGGCCGAGAACGTGCCCGTCTCCGCCGTGCGGACGGCGAGCGGCACGGCGACGACGCTGCAATCGCAGGAAGAGCTCGAGCAACTGAGGGACTTCGCCGGCAAGCTGGAGACGCTCTTCCAGACCGTGGCGGGCGAGGTGAGCCCGGCCGTCGTGCTCATCGAGTCCGAGACGACCGTCCGCGTGCGGGTGCCGAACATCCCCTTCCGCAGCCCGTTCGACAACTTCTTCGATGACTTCTTCAGCGAGCCGTTCGGCGGCCGCCCGGCCCCTGGCGCGCCCAGCGCACCGCAGCGCGAGCGCGAGATGAAGCGCCGCGGGCTTGGCTCAGGCTGCATCCTGGACGAAGAGGGCCACGTGCTGAGCAACAACCACGTGGTGGCCGGCGCCGACGAACTGACCGTCACGCTGGCCGACGGGCGCAAGTTCAGCGCGAAAGTGGTGGGCACGGACGAGAAGACCGACCTGGCCGTCGTGAAGATCGAGGGCGACCCGAAAGACCTGCCCACCGTCCGCCTGGGCGACTCGGACGCCGTGAAGGTGGGCCAGTGGGTCATCGCCATCGGCAACCCCTTCGGGCTGCGTCACACGGTGAGCGCCGGCATCATCAGCGCCACCGGCCGCAGCATCGGCGTGGCGGAGTACGAGAGCCTGATCCAGACCGACGCCGCCGTCAACCGGGGCAACAGCGGCGGCCCGCTCGTGAACCTCCGGGGCGAGGTGATCGGCATCAACACGGCCATCGTCGGCCCCGCCAACCTGGGCATCGGCTTCGCCATACCCAGCAACATGGCCCGGGACGTCCTGGACGACCTGGTAGCCGGCCGCGAGGTGGTGCGCGGATACCTGGGCGTCTACCCCAAGGACCTGACGCCCGAGATGGCCCAGGCGTTCGGCTTCGAGGGCACCAACGGCGCCCTGGTGGACGAGGTCCTGGAGGGCTCGCCCGCCGAGAAGGCCGGGCTGAAGGCCGGCGACATCATCGTGGAGTTCGGCGGCAAGCCGGTCGAGAGCGCCTCCGAGCTGCGTCGCCGCGTCGCCGCGACCGACCCGGACACCACCACGCCGGTGGAAGTCTGGCGCGACGGCAAGGAACTGGCGCTCAAGGTGACAACGGGCGACCTGGCCACCGTCGTGGAGACCGAGCACGACTGGCTCGGACTCCACGTGCAGACCCTCACGCCCGAGATGGCGGCCAACCTGGGCAAGCCCGGCCTGGAAGGCGTCCTGGTGGCCGACGTGGACGAAGACAGCTCCGCTGGCACACACATAAAGCCCGGCGACGTGATCCTGAGCGTCAACCGCAACAAGGTGAACTCGGCCTCGGAGTATGGCACGCTGATGAACAAGGCCAAGAGCCAGGGCGGCGTGCTTCTGCGCGTGCTGGACTCGGAGACGGGCCGGGCGCGGTTCATCTTCATCCGCAACGGCCGCCAGCGCTGAGCGCGCCGCCGAAAGCGCCTAATCGTCGTTGCGGCGAGGCAGCTTCCAGACCAGGTAGAGCAGCGCCCCCAGGATAAGGACCGCATAGAAGCCGAAGAAGAGCGCCGTGCGCAGCCACCCGTACTCCGGCCCGGCGTCCTGGACGTCCGGCAACTGGACGGGATGCACCACGCGCGCTCCTCTTATTGGTCCTGGAGTGTTTCGATCATCGCGGCCACGTTCTCGGGCCTGGCGTCCGGCGGGATCGCGTGGGCCGGCGCCGCTATGTAGCCGCCTTCCCGCCCGACCCCCGCCAGCAGCCGCCCCACCTCGTCCCTGACCTCGTCCACTGTCCCGTACGGCAGCGTGCGCTGGGTGCTGATGCCGCCGTAGAAGCTGAGCCGGTCCCCGTAGCGGCGCTTCATCGCGAAGACGTCCATCACCTCCGGCTGGAACGGGTTGAAGACGTTCAAGCCGCACTCGATGAGGTCGGGGAACAGCTCGTCCACCTTGCCGCACGAATGGATGAACACGCGCTTGCCCCGCGCCCGCACCGCCCCGTACATGCGCTCCACCCGTGGCCTGATGAACTCGCGCCACAGGTGCGGCCCCATGATGAGTCCCCGCTGCTGGCCCCAGTCGTCGCCGAACATCATGGCGTCTATGCCGTAGCGGCAGGCGTTCTCGATCACGCGCAGGTTGAACCCCAGGATGCGGTCCAGCAGGGCGTGGACGAAGCCCTTGTCCGCCACCATGGCCATCAGCACCTGCTCCATGCCGGCCAGCGTCCAGGCCCGCTCGAAAAGGCTGAAGCCGAGGTTGGCCACGGCGAACAGGTGCCGGTTGGCCGCCAGCGCCGGCTCGAAGCCGGCGTACCGGGACGGCTCGTCGGGATCGGGCATCTCGTAGTCGTCCAGGCTTTCGGGCGAGACGAGCCGGTTGCAGACCACGCCGATGTCCTTGTCCACCCGGCGGTCCCACCGGACGCCGAACTGGTCCTCATGGACGTCCGGTGCCACCTCGCGCCAGGCGTCGGCCGGCTCGCAGCTCAGCGTCAGCAGGCAGTTGCCGAGCCCGGCCGCGAAGTCGGAATCGCCGTAGAACGCGGCCATCCGCTCGTGCATGCGCTGCGTGAAGCCGACATGGTAGGGCACCTTGTCCGGCTGCTCGTGGTTCAGCGCCGCCAGCACCCTCTGCCTTGCCGTCACCATCCCCTCTCCCTCATGCCCACGCTCCCACTGGTGTTCGGCGCCGGTTCACACCGGCCGGGCCGCCAGGGCGCTGCACCCGGGCGCGTCCTTCTGGCTGCGGGCCAGCTCCCGTATGTAGTCCGGGATGGCGCCGCCCGCGTCAGCCAGGGCCGTGGCGTAGAGCTCCTGCACGACGTCCGGATGCTCATCGGCGACGTTGCGCCCGTAGGGATCATCGGCCCCCAGGTCGTACAGGAAGGGGCCGGAGCCGTCGGCCTTGCAGTTGAAGAACCAGGCCTGCTCGATGACGGTGACGCCGGCGCCCCAGCCGACCGTGGCGTGGTCGCGGATCTCGCCGCTGGCCAGCACCTCCTCGAGGAACGGCATCCCGTCCAGCGGCTGCGAGGGCTCTACGCCGGCGAAGCGGAGCATCTCCGCCGTCAGGTCGTGGTGCTGGACGACGGCGTCGCTGCGCCCGCCCGCGCCCCGGCCCTCGGGGTGCCGCACCAGCAGCGGCACGTCGAAGACCGACGGGTCGGACGGATACCCGCGCTTGCCGATGTACGCCTTGTCGCCGATGGAGTGGCCGTGATCGGAGGTGACCACCAGCAGCGTGTTCTCCAGCAGGCCCATGGCGCCCATGGCCTCGTGGAAGTAGCCGAACCAGCGGTCGCACATGGTCACCAGGCCGCTGTAGTTGGCCTGCGTGCGCCTGAGCGCCTCCGGCGTCATGCCCGTGGTGTCCGAGTAGCCGCTCACCACCTGCTGCGGCCCGTCAGAGTCGTCGTACATGCGCCGGTAGTGCTCGGGCACGAACCACGGCTCGTGGGGGTCAAAGCTCTCCACGGTGAGGAAGAAGCGGTCGGCGTCGCGGTTCTGCTCCAGCCACCGGGCCGCCTCGGTAAAGACGCGCGCGTTGAAGTAGTCCTCCTCCTTGGTGCGCTCGTGCATGTTCTTCAGGCAGGTGCGCAGGAAGTCCACCTTCTGGGGCGTCTGGAGCGCCTTGGGCAGCCAGCGGTCTATGTCGGCCTGCGTGGGCTCGGGGCCGCTGCGGTAGGGGTCGCGCTCCTGGCCGCGCAGGAACGTCCACTGGTCGAAGCCGCGCCAGTAGTTCTTGGACGGCTTGAACATGTGGTAGACGTCAGCGATGAGGGCCGTGCGGTAGCCGGCGCCGCGCAGCATCTCGGCCAGCGTGTCCTGGTCCTCGGGGATCGGGCCCCAGCCGGGCGCGCCGACGAAGTCGCCCTTCAGGCGGAAGTCGGCGTTGACGAACGGATAGACCCGCCGGCCCGTGTAGATAGCCCGGCGCGTCGGAAGGGTCGGCAGCGACTCGGGATACGCCCGGTCGAAGACCAGCGCCTCCTCGGCCAGGGCGTCAAGGTGCGGCGTCTTCACGGCTCCCCAGGGCGGCGTGCCGTAGAGGCCCACACAGTCCTTGCGCAGCGAGTCGAACACAACAAGCACCACGTTCATCGGCGCCTTCCTTCTGTGCATGGGCCAGGCCTCGTGGGGGCGAAAGGGCGATTATAGCAGCCCTCGCCAGGCGGGCAAGTGGCCTG
This sequence comes from Planctomycetes bacterium SM23_32, assembly GCA_001303885.1. Lineage (GTDB taxonomy): Bacteria > Planctomycetota > Brocadiia > SM23-32 > SM23-32 > SM23-32. The sequence goes on from LJUE01000041.1 coordinate 5,296, forward strand.
TGCCGCGGAGAACACGCTATGAAACCGGGGACGAGCCAGGGCTGTACCCGATGGGAGCCGGCAGCCGACCGGCCGGGGTGACTGTTCAGACATGCGCGGGCAGTTCCGTAGGATGCGCGCATAGGCCGTGAGGAGCGCTTCTGCGAACGCAACCACGCCCAGCTGAACAGTCCAGCCGCCGGTCGCCAACTTGCGAGGGGCAGGCGGCGCTGCCTATAATACGCTAAGTTGCAGGCTCGGCGTCTCCTCTCGCAGGGCTTTGGGGCGATGAACTCGCTGGTGGTCGCCGTGGTCAGCGGGGGCGCTTTGGCGCTCGGTTACCGTTTCTACAGCCGGCGAGTGGCCCGGTGGGTGGGGCTCGACGACGCGATGACGACGCCCGCCGTGACACTCAACGACGGGGTGGACTACGTGCCGGCCAAGCACTGGTCCATCCTGTTCGGACACCACTTCGCATCCATAGCCGGGGCGGCGCCCATCATCGGACCGGTCATTGCGTGCATGCTGTGGGGCTGGGGGCCGGCGCTGCTCTGGATCGTGCTGGGAGGCATCTTCTTCGGGGCCGTGCACGACTACTGCGCCCTGGCGACGTCCATCGAGAACAGGGGTCGCTCGGTCAGTGACTTGAGCGAGTCGGCGCTCGGGAGGTTCGCCAAGATCGCCTTCAGCATCTTCGTCTTGCTGGCCCTGATCCTCGTGGTGGCCGTCTTCGCGGCGGTCGCGGGCAAGACGCTGGCAACGACCCCCCAGGTCGTCCTACCGACCTTCGGGCTCATCTTCGTGGCGATGGGCGTCGGGCTGTTGGTCTACAGGACGGACTTGCCCGTGGCAGTGGACACGGCCATCGGTCTGGTGCTCTTGCTGGGCTTGACCGTACTGGGCTACTACGTTCCGGTGCGCCTGCCCGTGGCGGACCCGGACAGATGGTGGGCGGCGATCCTCATCGTGTACGCCATGGTCGCTGCGGTGCTGCCCGTATGGCTGCTGCTCCAGCCGCGGGACCATCTATCGGCGGGAGTGCTGTTCCTGGGGATGCTGGCGGGCTTCGCGGGCATCTTGATAGCGCGCCCTGCGGTGCACAGCCCGGCGTTCATCGCGTTCCGCTCAAGCCAGCAGGGGGCATTGTGGCCAATGCTGTTCGTGGTCATCGCCTGCGGCGCCATATCGGGCTTCCATAGCCTAGTGGCGAGCGGGACGACCTCGAAGCAGCTTCCGCGCGTCCGTGACGCGCGCCGCATCGGCTATGGGGGCATGATCATGGAGTCGGCGGTGTCCGTGCTTGCTGTGGTCGCCGTCACGGCGGGGCTTTACTGGACCGCCGCCCCGCAGGGGCTGGAAGGCTACGTCTACCAGACGCTCATGAAGGAGCAGGGCTGGATCGGCACGTTCGGCCAGGGCTATGGGCGGCTCACGGAGGCCATCTTCGGCCCTCTGGGGGCGCTGGTGGGGATAACGATGCTGAACGCGTTCGTCATGACCACGCTGGACACGGCCACGCGCATCACGCGCTACATAGGGTGCGAGCTGATAGGGGACACGTTCCGCGTGAAGGCGTTCAGGAACCGGTACATCGTGACGCTCTTCGTCGGGCTCTGCGCCGCTGCGCTGGCACTGGGCAACTGGCAGGCCATCTGGCCGGTCTTCGGGTCGGCCAACCAGTTGATCGCCGGCATGGTGCTGCTGATTGCGACCGTGTACCTGATGAGCCGGGGCCGGGCGTGGGTCTTCGTTGCCGTGCCCGGGGTGCTGGTGTTCGTGACGGCCATGGGGGCTCTGATCTACAGCCTGTTCTCGTTCGCCGGCTTGATCGAGGTGGCCAGCCTGCCGCGCAGCAAGCTGCTGGCGGCCATCGCCGCCGTTCTGAGCGTCTTGGGGCTGAGCGTCGCGGCAAAGGGCTTCGCGGCCATTCGGGCGGCGCTGGCGGGGAAGCCGGTCGCAGAGCCGGTTGGCGCCGCCGGAGCGCCGCCGGACCCGCCCGTGCGTGGGCCGGGCTGCTGACCGGAGATCCTGAGCAAGCGCCGGCAGGTCCTTCCGGCGCGGCCAGTCTCGTGCCGGCGGCCTGGCTCATCATCGAAGCGGTGCTGGCGTGGCGGCGCATCCGGGCGGCCGGCGACTTGCTCACGGCGGCGGCCGCGCCCGAAAGGCCGATGCCGCGCGGGCCCGCCTACTGAGCGCCGCAGGGGAGCGGACCACAGACATGCGTCCATACGGCCATCGAGGGCCGGGCCGGGGCGGGTCCCGGCGTGGCGACGCACCGCCGCAGTTCCGCCTGAGCCGCCAGTCCCTTCGCTCGTTTCGGCGCCTGTTCGCCTACCTCAAGCCCCACTGGGCCAAGGTCGCCGTTCTGATGGGCCTCACCATGCTGGGGGTGGGCCTGGGACTGGTGGGCCCGTGGCTGACGAAGATCCTGATCGACGGCGCCATCCTGCCCCGGGACATGCGCGTGCTGAAGCTGGTGGTCCTGGCGATGCTGGCGACCGGCACGCTCGGGGCCGCCGTGGGCTACCTGAGCGGCTACCTCAGCCAGCAGGTCGGCCACCGCATCATCCGCCACATGCGCAACCAGCTCTTCGAACACCTGCAGGGGCTGACGCTGCGCTTCTACGAGCGGAACCAGACCGGCCAGATCATGTCGCGCATCACCAACGACACTGAGGCCGTCCAGAGCGCCATCGTCAACAGCGCCCAGACCATCGTGCGCGCCGTGCTCACGCTGGGGGGCGCGGTGACGATGATGTTCGTGCTGAACACGAAGCTGGCGCTGGTCACCTTCCTGCCCGTGCCCATCTTCGTCGCCTCGATCGCCTTCTACGCCACGACGCTTAAGGCGCGCTACAGGGTGTTCCGCGAGAAGATAGCCGAGCTGAACGCCTTCCTGCAGGAGCGCATAGCGGGCGTGCGCGTGGTGAAGTCCTTCGCCCGCGAGCAGGTGGAGCAGCGCGCGCTGGAAGGGAAGACCGACGCCAACTACCGCGCCTACATGCGCGCCGCCCTGATCCACTCGAGCATCTTCCCGTGGATGATGTACGTGGGGGGTCTGTCGGCGCTCATCATCATCTTCGTCGGCGGCCGCATGGTGATCCGGGAGGAGATCGGGCTGGGCACGATGATGGCCTTCCTGGCCCTGCTGCAGCATTTCTTCAGCCCCATCGGCGAGATCGGCGGGCTGGTCGGTCACCAGATCCCCGCCGGGCTGGCCGCCGGCGAGCGCGTCTTCGAGTTCCTCGACGAGGACGACGTGCTGCCCGTGCCGGCCGAGCCGGCACGCCCGGAACGGCTGCGCGGAGAGATCGAGCTGCGCGACGTCTCCTTCAGCTACGACGACGAGGACGTGCTGAGGGACATCAACCTGACAGTGGCCCCGGCTGAGACGGTCGCCCTGGTCGGCCCCAGCGGCACGGGCAAGACGACCCTGGTCGAGCTGGTCTCGCGCTTCTACGACGTGGACCGGGGGCGCGTGCTGGTGGACGGGACCGACGTGAAGGACTACGACCCGCGCGCCCTGCGCCGGCACATCGGCGTGGTGCTCCAGGAGCCGTTCCTCTTCGACACGACCGTGCGCGAGAACATCGCCTACGCCCGCCCCGACGCAAGCGACGAGGAGGTCCGCGCCGCAGCGATGGAGGCCGAGGCGCACGAGTTCATCACGGGCCTGCCGGAGGGATACGACACGGTGGTGGGCGAGCGCGGCGCGAGGCTGTCGGTCGGGCAGAAGCAGCGCGTCTCGATCGCCCGCGCGCTCCTGAAGGACCCCGAGATACTCGTCCTGGACGAGGCTACCTCATCGGTGGACACCCTGACCGAGAAGGCCATCCAGAGGGCCCTGGAGGCCGCCGCGCGGGACCGCACCACCGTCCTCATCGCCCACCGGCTCTCCACCACGTTCTTCGCCGACCGCATCCTGGTGATGGAGGACGGCCGCATCGTGGAGGAAGGCACCGCCCAGGAGCTGCTGAAGCGGCAGGGCCTCTTCGCTCAGCTCTACAACATGCAGGTCCTGGAGAGCCGCGTCGGCGAGTGAAGGCGGTTGAATCGGCCGCCGTTTCTGCTATAATGGCAGTGTTCTCGGCTCATGGCCTGCCCTGTTCTCCCACGGACGAAGATGAAGCAGGACATCCATCCCGACTACGTTCGGTGCGAGGTGATCTGCGGCTGCGGGGAGACGTTCGTCACCCGCGCCACCACGCCGACCATCCGCGTGGAGGTCTGCTCGAAGTGCCACCCCTTCTACACCGGCAAGCAGAAGCTGGTGGACAGCACGGGCCGCGTTGAGAGGTTCCAGAGGCGCTGGGGGCGGCACATCGAAGAGACCAAGGCGCGCATCAGCGGCGAGCAGGCCGCGCAATAGCTGACTGTGAAGGGGCCCTTTCGGATCGTCCGGAGGGCCCCTTCTGCATGTCCGCTCACCCCCGGAGCCGAATGCCGATCGTGAAGCTCCCCGAGAAGACAAAAGCGATGCTCCTCGAGAAGCTCGCCGTCACGGCAGAGCGCCACCAGGAGCTGGCGCAGATGCTGGCCGACCCCGAGCTGGCCGCTGACAGTGCGCGTCTGGCCGGCGTCGCCCAGGAGCACGGCGCGCTGGCAAAGCTCGCCGAGAAGCATCGCGAGCTGGCCGAAGTGCGCCGGCGCCGCCAGGAGGCCGGCCAGTCGCTGGAGGACTACGCCGACGACGAGGAGCTGGTCCAGCTCGCCACCGAGGAGCTCGAAGAGGCCGACGCCGCCGAGGAACGCCTGCTGCAGGAGGTCGTGGAGCTACTGCTCTCGGACGAGGCCGAGTCGCGGCGCAACGTGATCGTGGAGGTCCGCGCCGGCACGGGGGGCGAGGAGGCCGCCCTGTTCGCCCGCGACCTATTCCGCATGTACACGCGTTACGCCGAGTCGCAGGGCTGGAAGACGGAACTGATGGACGCCAGCCCCACGGACCTGGGCGGCATGAAGGAGGTGGTGTTCTCCGTCAGCGGGCGGGGCGCTTACCGGAAGCTGCGCTACGAAAGCGGCGGCCACCGCGTGCAGCGCGTGCCCGAGACCGAGTCGCAGGGCCGCATCCACACCAGCCTGGCCACCGTCGCCGTGCTGCCCGAAGCGCGCGAGGTGGAAGTCAAGATAGACCCCGGCGACGTCGAGATGTCCTTCATGCGCTCCCGCGGGCCGGGCGGCCAGCACGTCAACAAGACCAGCTCCTGCGTGCGGCTGGTCCACAAGCCCACCGGAATCGCCGTGCGCTGCCAGGACGAGAAGTCCCAGCAAGCCAACCGCAAGAAGGCCATGAAGCTGCTGCGGGCCAGGCTCTACGAGCAGCAGCAGCGGCAGCAGCATGAGACGCGCGACGCGCTGCGCCGTTCACAGGTGGGCAGCGGCGACCGCAACGAGCGCATCCGCACCTACAACTTCCCCCAGGACCGCATCACCGACCACCGCATCGGGCTGGACCTCTTCGGCATCGAGAGCTTCCTGATGGGCGGCTGCGACCGCATGTTCGACGCCCTGGCCGCCTACGACAGGCAGCGCCGCATCGAGGCCTTCGCCGAGAGCCAGGCCGCCGGCGCCGGCTGAGCCGGGGGCCGCTACCTGACGGTGACCACCGCCGGCAGCAGGCAGAGCGCCGCCTCATCCTGAAGGGCCGTCAGCGCCGCCACGTAGGGCCGAAGGCGCCCCAGCGGCTCGGGCAGCGCGCCCCGCCCCCAGACGTCGCCCCCCCGCAGTTCGGGGCTCTCCTCGTCGCCGAACAGCAGCAACTCGACCACGCTTTGGGGACGCGGCAGGTGCACGATGTGAACGCGCTGCTCGGGCGGGATGCCGGCCTGCTCCTTGGCTGCCCGGATGGCGTCGCTCAGGCCGCCCAGCTCGTCCACCAGCCCCCGGCGGTGGGCCTGGCCGCCCGTCCAGGCGCGCCCCTCGGCCACCTTGTCCACGTCGTCGGCCGACATCTCTGGCCGCGTCTCGGCAACGCGCTCCAGGAAGAGGCGATAGGTGTCGAGGATCAGCTCCGTGGTCTTCTGCCGCTCCTCGGGCGTGAACTCGCTGAACATGGACATCATGCTGGTGCGGCCTCCGTACTCGAAGACGGCAACGTTCAGCCCGATCTTCTCCA
>LJUE01000042.1 GCA_001303885.1 Planctomycetes bacterium SM23_32
ACTGAGGAGGACGCGCTGTCGGGCCGCCGCTTCGACGACGTCGTTGCCATCAGTTCCAACCCCGTGCCGGCTTATTACGCCGAGCGCCGCTTCTTCGAGCACGAGGGCTTCGACGTGCCGTACCGCTGCCTGGTGCCGGCCGACCTGGACGGGCTGCTGCTGGCGGGGCGGTGCATATCGTGCGAGCAGGTGCCGTTCCAATCGGCCCGGAGCATGGCGCCGCTGATGGCGGTCTCCCAGGCATCGGGCCTGGCGGCGGCGATGTGCGTCAGACGGGGCGCGCGGCCGCGGGATCTGGGCGTGGCGGAGCTTCAAAGGGCGCTGCTTGAGGCCGGGGCTGAACTGCGCATGGACCGGCCTTGAGGTGCGGGCGCAGGGCTCAGGGCCGGCGGCGCGTGCGGCCCGCGTAGTCTCGGTAGGCCTCGCCGAACGCCTCTCCCATCTGCCGCTCCTCCATCTTCATGAAACCCCTCATCACCCACCCGAAGGGGACGAGTGCGACGAAGGGCATGAGCGAGCCGAGGAGCACGACCACGCCGAGCAGGACGAGCATCATGCCGACGTACATGGGGTGAGGCGTGCATCGGTAGGGCCCGCCGGTGATGAGCCGGGCGGGGCGTTCGTCTGGCTTGATCGTCGTGCCGGCGCGGCGGAACAGGGTCGAGGCCCAGAAGTTCGCAGCCAGGCCGATCGTCAGCGGCAGCAGGCCGAGCAGGTTCCAGGGCCGGGGCACGACGCGGACTGCCGGCGCCAAGAAGTGGAGCCCCGCCGCCAGCACGACGGCCAGCAGCAGATAGGTGGGAGGCTCGATCCGTTCGTGCATGGCGTCTTCCTCGGGCCGGGCGCCTTGCTTCGGCCATCGTAGATGGACGGCCGCCGGGGGTCAACAGCCCGGGCGCCCCCCTGTGCGGCCCTGCTGCGGACCGCTGTCTCCTTGACACCGGCGGGTGCGTGGGCTACCCTATAGGGCCTTCCCTGCCTGCGGGAAGCGTCCGCCCGAGGAACCCCACGTGAGCATAGACGACCTCTACCAGAAGGCGTGCGACGCGGTCGAACGCCCCAACTACGACTATGCCGTGGAGCTGTTCCGCGAGGTGCTCCGCCAGAACCCGGAGTACCCCGACGCCCGCCTGGCGCTGCGCGGCACCGAGCGGCGGCGCGTCCAGGAGAAGAGGCGCTCGCCCCTGCGGGCGCTGCTCTGGCCCGTGCGGGCAATCCTGACGGCCCTGAAGGCCCGGGTGGCCAAACCGCGCAGGAGAATAGAGGTCTGCGAGGACTTCCTGGAGCATTACCCCAGCAGCTTCTGGGCGCTGATGGGCGTGGCCTCGGCCGCCCGCAAGGCCGGGTTCTCGGACGAGGCGGTGCACACCTACCAGGACGCCCTCCGCTTCAAGCCGTCCAACAAGAGGGCGCTGCGGGGGGCGGGCGAGCTGCTGTCGGCGGCCGGCAAGCATCAGGAGGCGCTGAAGTACTTCACCCGGCTGGCCGCCCTCGAGCCGAAGAACCGCGACCTGCAGAAGGAGCTGCGTGACCTGACGGCCACCGAGCACATGACGTCCCACGAGATGGCCGAGGCCGACAGCTTCCGCGAGCTGATCCGGGACCGCGCCGAGGCGGACCGGCTGGAGCAGGCGGGCCGCATGGACGTTTCAGTGGACGACCTGCGCAAGCGGGCGGCCGAGCTCGAGCAGGAGCTGGGCGAGCATCCCGACAGCGTGAACAGGATACTCGGCCTGGCCAGGCTCTATGAGGACACGGGCCAACTGGGCAAGGCGCAGCGACTGCTGCGTGAGAGGTGCAAGGCCATGCCCGGCAACTTCGAGCTTCGGGAACGGCTCGGCGACGTGCAACTGCTCGTCTACGACCACGCCATCCGCAAGGCCGAGCGGCAGCGCGAGGCGAACCCGGATGACGCTGCCGCGGCCGCCGGGGTCGAGGATCTGAAGAGCCGCCGGCGCCAGTTCGCCATCAAGGAGCTCAGATGGCGGCTCGGCCAGCACCCGGCCGACCGGGCGCTCCAGCTGCGGCTCGGCAAGGCGCAGTACGAGGCGGGCGACTACAACGAGGCGATAGCCTCCTTCCAGAGCGCCTCCCAGGACCCCCGCTACGAGGAAGAGACGGCCAGGATGCTGGCCCTCTGCTTCATGGGCAAGGGCCAGTGGGACCTGGCGCTGGAGCGCTTCGAGACGGCCATCAAGCGCCACCCGCAGATGGACGAGCAGGGCAAGGAGCTGCACTACAACCAGGCCCGGGCCTACGAGGGGATGGGCGCGCAACAGGAGGCGCTGAAGATCTACAAGCGCATCTACAGCCAGGACATCAACTTCAAGGACGTGGCCGCGAAGGTGGACGCGCTGAACACCTGAGCGCGCTCGCGGCCCGCCCCTTCACCACAGGGAGCACACGATGCCTCGTCGTCCCGCAGCACTGAAGAGCCTCAGGCAGGATAAGAAGCGCGGCTTGCGCAACAAGGCGGTCAAGAGCCGTCTGCGGACCGAACGCAGCAAGTTCGACCGCATGATCGATCGCGGCGACGCCGAGGAGGCCCAGCGCCAGCTCGACCTGCTGAGCAGGCTGCTTCAGCGGGCCGCCGTCAGGAACGTCATCCACGCCAACAAGGCCGCCCGCCTGCAGGCCCAGTGCCAGGGCCGGCTCAACGGGATCAGGCCCGCCGCCGACTGACCGGCCACGAGGTCACCGGGCGAACAGGTGGGTCGAGGCCACGAATTGCGCCAGCCGCTCCTCGATGGCCTGCGTCGTCAGCTCCTCCAGCCCCTTCGGGCCGAACTGCTCGATGGCGAACGACGCGGTGATCGTGCCGTAGGCCAGGCCCAGCTTGAGCGCCGGCAGGTCCACGGCCGGCCGGCTGGCCAGGTAGCCCATCAGCCCTCCGGCGAAGGAGTCGCCGGCCCCCGTAGGGTCAACCACCGTCTCGTGGGGGAAGCCCGGCAGCACGAACGCGCCCTCGGGGCCGCGCAGCAGCGATCCGTGCTCGCCCTTCTTAACGATGCAGTAGGTGGGCCCGTGGTCGCAGACCCACCTGGCCGCCGCCAGCAGGTTCGGCCGGCCGCTGAGCTGGATCGCCTCCGCGTCGTTCAGCACCATCGCGTCCACGCGCCGGAGCACGTCCAGCAGGCCGTCCCGCTCGTTCTCGATGTAGTAGTTCATCGTGTCGGCCATGACGAACGTCGGCCCGTCCAACTGGGAGAGCGCCCGTATGTGGGAGTCGGGCGGGGCGTTGGCCAGGAACACGTAGCCGGAGTCGGCGAACGTGGCCGGCACCTCGGGGCGGCAGCTTCCGAGCACGTTCATCTGCACGTCGAGGGTGCGGGCCTCGTTCATGCGCCCCGCGTAGGTGCCGTGCCAGCGGAAGGTCCGCCCCTGGGCCCGGTGGAGGCCCGTGAGGTCAATCGGCTGCCGCGCAAGCCGCTCCATGCAGTCGGCCGGGAAGTCCTGCCCCACGACGCCGACCAGCCGGACGGGCGCGAAGTGGCAGGCGGCCAGCGCGAAGTAGACCGCCGCTCCCCCCAGCTCCTCCTGCGTGGACCCGTAGGGCGTCTCGACCCGGTCGAGCCCCACTGAGCCAACCACGAGCAGCGCCATGGCGCCGGCCTCCGCTCCTAACGGCAGCACGAGCGGGACCAGTGTAGGCGATGGCGCGCCGGGCCGCAAGGGGGGGCGCCAGAAGGGCGCCTCAGGGCTCCTGCCCGTCGAAAAGGCCGAGCTGGGCCGCCGAGCGGGGGGGCCGGTACTGCGCCGTCAGCTGGGCCAGTTCCTCGGCGTCCGGCATGCGGCCGGGGTCGAGCGCGATGGCGCCGAGGCGCACCAGGCGGCTCAGGCCCCGTCCCTTGGCGTCGTGACGCGAACCGGAGACCACGAACAGGGGCCTGCCCAGGGCCAGCGCCGTGTTGCTGGTGTGCCAGGTGCCCCCGCAATCGCGCGGCTCGAAGGCCACAACCGCGTCGCTGAGGGCGGCAACAGTGCGGTTGCGCATGAGGGCCTGTGCCGCCCGCCACGGCGCGTTGGGGGGGAACTGCCCCACCACGCACCAGCCCCCTGGCTGGCCGCGCGCCTGCCCCGGTGCCGGCCAGCGGAACCGCGCGACGCCGACGGCGGGCACCAGCGCCGTGCCTCCGGCCTGCACGGCCGCTGCGTGGGCTATGCGGTCAATGCCGCGGGCCGCCCCGCTCACCACGGTGAACCCCGCCGCCGCCTGCCGCCGCGCCAGGCCCCGGGCCGCCTCGGCCGCCGTCGGCGAGGGGCGCCGCGAGCCGACCACCGCCACGCACGGCCCGCCGAGCAGCGAGAGGTCGCCGGCCACGAACAGCACGGCCGGCGCGGACTCGCCCAGACAAGCCCCCAGCCGGGTCGGGTAGTCTGCGGCAGTTGCGATGCAGACCCGATAGCCCGCCCCCGCGGCCCACTCCAGCGCCCCGCGGCCCGCTGCGGCGGCGTCGGGCAGGGACGCCACGGTGGCTGCGGTCGCGGCCGTCAGCCCGATCTCGGACTCCAGCCGCTGAAGGGGCAGCTCCAGAACGCGTGCCAGCGGCACGCCGTCCACCCGGGCGGCGGCGCGCAGCCGAGCGACGGTCGCCGGCCCCACGCCGTCCGTAGCGCAGAGCCCGACCAGGCAGAGGGCATCGTGTGAGAGGTCAGTCACGGTGGCTCCTCACGGCAGTGAGACGGTCGGCAGGCCTACATGCTATACGAAAGGTGAGTAAGATGCAAGCCCCGCGGGGCGCGGACACTTGAAAACGGGGCCTGATGTGCTATAAAGGGAGGGACCGCGAACGGCGCTAGTGTAGCTCAATGGTAGAGCAGCGGTTTTGTAAACCGCAGGTTAGGGGTTCGACTCCCCTCACTAGCTCCAGGCTCGAGGCCCTTCGGGGCCCGGCGGCGTCGGCGCCAGGAGAGTGGGCAGGTTCCCGAGCGGCCAAAGGGGACAGACTGTAAATCTGTTGGCGTTGCCTTCGGAGGTTCGAATCCTCCCCTGCCCACCAGCGTCTCGGGCGGGCGTAGCTCAATCGGCAGAGCCCTGGCCTTCCAAGCCAGCTGTTGTGGGTTCGAGTCCCATCGCCCGCTCCAGCCCGTTTTAGGCCCGCTTTTTGCTTGACAGGACGGACCGGCCATGCTAACATGCAGATGATCGGGACGCTGTACGTGTGCCTGTCGAGCCGTTGGCGCGGGGCGGTCGCCCAATCCACCAAGCACTGGCGCATTCCCAACGTTTCTGCCCAGGGGAGCTTGGCTGTCCGACCGGGCTGGTGCATATCCACGCTGCTGTAGCTCAGTTGGTAGAGCGCGTCCTTGGTAAGGACGAGGTCATGGGTTCGACCCCCATCAGCAGCTCCACTGACCGACATCACCCTGTCAGGCGCGCAACGTGGCCCGGGGTGTGTTGATAAGGTCGCGGGGACAGGCGCGTCGGCGACGGAGTTCAGCGTCTAGGGACATGGGTTCCGCGCGGGCGTTCGTGTCGCCAAGTCAACTGCTCAGAGGCGGGTAACTCAACGGAGGGCGAAGGGGACAATGGCTAAGGAGGACTTTAAGCGGACCAAGCCGCACATCAACGTCGGCACCATCGGCCACGTTGACCACGGCAAGACGACGCTTACGTCCGCGATGACGCTGTACCTGAGCAAGAAAGGCCTGGCGCAATACCGCAGCTTCGACAGCATTGACAACGCGCCGGAGGAGAGAGAGCGCGGCATCACCATCCAGACCCAGCACGTGGAATACGAGACCGAGAAGCGGCACTACGCCCACGTGGACTGCCCCGGCCACCGGGACTACATCAAGAACATGATCACCGGTGCCGCCCAGATGGACGGCGCCGTACTGGTGGTCAGCGCAGCCGACGGCCCGATGCCCCAGACCAAGGAGCACGTGCTGCTGGCCCGCCAGGTGAACGTCCCCGCCATCGTCGTCTTCCTCAACAAGGTGGACCAGCTCGACGACCCTGAGCTGCTGGAGCTGGTCGAACTGGAAGTGCGCGACATCCTCAACACCTACAGCTTTCCGGGCGACGAGATCCCGTTCGTGAGCGGCTCGGCGCTGCAAGCCCTCGAGGACCATGAGAACGAGGAGGCCACCAGGTGCGTCGTGGACCTGCTCGATCAGCTCGACAACTACATCCCCGAGCCGGCCCGGCCCATTGACCAGCCCTTCCTGATGCCCGTCGAGGACGTCTTCAGCATCAAGGGGCGCGGCACCGTGGGCACCGGGCGCGTCGAGCGGGGCACCGTGCGCGTGGGCGACGAGATGGAGATCGTGGGCCTCACCCCCGAGGTGCGCAAGACCGTGGTGACCGGGGTGGAGATGTTCCGCAAGACGCTGGACACCGGCCAGGCCGGCGACAACATCGGCGTGCTGCTGCGCGGCATCGAGAAAGACGAGCTGCGCCGCGGCGAAGTGCTGGCCGCGCCGGGCTCCATCACGCCCCACACCAGGTTCGAGGCCGAGGTCTACGTGCTGACGGCCGACGAAGGCGGGCGCCACAAGCCGTTCTTCAGCGGCTACAGGCCGCAGTTCTACTTCCGCACTACCGACGTGACCGGCGACATCGTCCTGAAGGAAGGGGTGGACATGGTGCTGCCGGGCGACAACGTGACGCTGGAGGTGGAGCTGATCACCCCGATCGCGATGGAAGAGCAACTGCGCTTTGCCATCCGCGAAGGCGGCAACACGGTCGGGGCCGGCGTGGTGACCAAGATCCTGCAGTAGGGTGGCCCGATGCGCGAGTACGTGACCCTGGAGTGCACGGAATGCCGGGGTGAGAACTACCGCACCTCCGCCGAGACGCGGGGCGGCAAGCGCCTGGAACTCAGGAAGCACTGCCCCCGCTGCCGCAAGCACACGGTTCACAGACAGAAGAGGAAGTAGGACGACACAGGCGGCGTCCCTTGCAGGCCAGTAGCTCAACTGGCAGAGCACCGGTCTCCAAAACCGGCGGCTGGGGGTTCGAGTCCCTCCTGGCCTGCCACGCCCGGCGGCGGCAGGCTGCGGCCGCCGGCGAGCAGAACCGGCGCACTCGAAGAGGTCGGCCTTGTCTCAGTCGAAGGCCCTAGCCCCCTATAGGCCCGGCCAGGGAGTCTACGCGCGCGCTGCCGTAGCGGGCGCCATGCTCCTGCTGGCCCTGCTGAGCTGCGTGCAGCTCTACAACATGAGCCGCAGCGAGGCGGCCGGCCAGGCCTTCACGCTGCTGGGCATGCCGGTGCCTTACGCGGCCATCTGGTCAGGGGCCGCCTTCGTCGTGCTGGGCCTGGCCATCTTCCTGTTCACCTTCGGCCTTCAGACGGGCGTGCAGTGGCTGGACGGCAAGACGCACGGCCTGATTGACCTGTTGATAGACACCGAGGCGGAGCTGGCCAAGGTCTCCTGGCCCAACTCCGATGAGTTGACCGTGTCCACCACGGCGGTGCTGATCAGCATCGTGGTGCTGGGCGTCTTTCTGCTGGGAGTGGACTCGCTGGCCGTCTTCGTGATGCGCCTGCTGAAGGTGCTTCCCGGCTGAGCGGCCGACGGGCTCGGCCATTCGGCGCGTGCCGGAGGGCGAGGGAGAACGATGAGCGACACAGACGCCGCAGCCGAGGCCGAGCAGGAGACGGCGCCCAGGCGCTGGTTCGTGCTGCGGGTGCAGAGCAACCGCGAGGAGCGGGTGCGCAGCAGCCTGGAACGGCTGCTCGAACTGGAGAAGATACACGACCGCGTGCCGGAGATCCTCGTGCCCACCGAGGCCGTCACCGAGCTGCGGGGCGGCAAGCGGCAGGTCGTGCAGCGCAAGCTCTACCCGGGCTACGTGATCGTCCAGGTGGAGGTGGATGAGCACGGCCGCATCCCGCAGGACCTCTGGCAGCTCATCCGCGAGACCACCGGCGTGGGCGACTTCATCGGCGCCGAGAAGCCCTGGCCCATGCGGGACGAGGAAGTGGCCCGCCTGCTCGGCCAGGCCGAGGAGGTCGAGGAAGAGGCGCCCAAGCTCAAGATCGACTTCAAAGAGGGCCAGATGGTCGAGATCAAGGACGGCCCCTTCAAGAACGTCGAGGGCTACGTCGAAGAGGTCAACCCCACCAGCGGCAAGGTGAAGGTGGTCATCCACATCTTCAACCGGGCCACGCCGGTGGAACTGGAATACTGGCAGGTGCAGGCCGTCTGAGACGGCCCGCAGGGACGCGAGCCGACCGGAAGGTGCGACAATGGCCAGAAGAGCGCAGCCCGTGGCCGTCATCAAGGTGCTGGTAACCGGCGGGCAGGCCAACCCGGCCCCCCCGCTCGGCCCTACGCTCAGCCAGCACCGCGTCAACATCGGCCAGTTCATCAGCAAGTTCAACGAGAAGACCCAGGACCAGATGGGCGTGCCGCTGCCGGTGGTCGTGCAGATCTACCGCGACGGCTCCTTCGACTTCGAGATCAAGACGCCCCCGGCCTCCTACCTGATCAAGCGGGCGGCCGGCGTGGCCAAGGGCTCGGGCGAGACCAAGCGGGAGAGCGCCGGCACGATCACGCGCGATCAGCTCAGGCAGATCGCCCAGGAGAAGCTGGCGGACCTGAATACCGACGACATCGAGACGGCGATGAGCATCATCGAAGGCACGGCGCGCAGCTGCGGCGTGGCCGTTGAAGAGGGCTGATCGGCTCGCGACACGTCTGACAAGCACATTCGGGGAAGGCAGAGATGGGGCAGAGGAGCCGACGATACGGGCTTTCGCGCGGCGTCGTGGACCGCACCGGGGTCCACGGGCTGCAGGAGGCCCTGGAGCTGCTGAAGACGATGGCCCCGGCGCGCTTCGACGAGACGGTCGAATGCTCGGTGCAGTTGGGCATTGACCCGCGCCACAGCGACCAGCAGGTGCGCGGGAGCATCTCCCTGCCCCACGGGACCGGGCAGGCGCGCACCGTGGCCGTCTTCGCCGAGGGCGAGGCGGCCGACGCCGCCCGGCAGGCCGGCGCGGACCACGTGGGCGGCGACGAGCTGATCCAGCAGGTGCAGGATGGCTTCATGGACTTCGACGTGGCCCTGGCCACCCCGTCCATGATGAGCCGCATAGGGCGGCTCGGGCGCGTCCTCGGCCCGCGGGGCCTGATGCCCTCGCCCAAGAGCGGCACCGTGCGTGAGGACGTGGGCAAGGCCGTAGGCGAGTTCAAGGCCGGCCGCATCGAGTTCCGCAACGACAGCGGCGGCAACGTGCACGTGCCCGTCGGCAAGCTGTCCTTCAGCGTGGCGGACCTGGTGCAGAACGTGCAGGCCCTCATCGAGCAGTTGGTGCGCATGAAGCCGCCGGCCTCCAAGGGCAAGTACCTCAGGAAGGTCTACGTGTGCTCCACGATGAACCCTGCGGTCCAGGTGGAACTGGAATAGCGCGCCTCAGGACCAGAGAGCGAAGATGGCGCACGAAGTCAAGGATTTGATGCTCAAGGAACTGGAAGAGAAGTTCCGCGACATCAGGCAGACCGGCTGCGTCCTGGTGGACTACCAGGGGCTGAAGGCCGACAAGGCGCGCCGGCTGCGCCGCGACGCTCTGGCCCAGGGAGCCGAGATGACGGTGGTGAAGAACACCATCTTCGGGCTGGCCGTGGAGCACCTGGGCGCCGGCGAGCTGAGGGCGCTGCTGCAAGGGCCAATCGCCGTCGTCAGGGCCGAGGACGCCATCGCGGCCGCCCGAGCCGTCGAGCAGATGGCCAAGGCCGACGGCGCCATCGCCGTGCGCGGAGGCTACGCGGACGGCAAGGTCCTGGGACCCGAAGGCGTCCAGAGGCTGGCCAGCATACCGAGCCGCGACGTGCTGCTGAGCATGGTGGCCGGGGCGCTGATGGCGCCGCTGCGCCGGCTGGCCTGCGCGCTGCTGGCGCGGCCGCGCGAGCTGCTCAGCGTGCTGGAACAGCTCAGGGACAGGGCGGCTCCCGCCCCGGCGGCGACCCTCGAGGAGCCAGGCGAAGACGCTGTGGCGAGCGGAGAGGATTAGGCCCGTCGGCCAACGGGACGGCAGCCGCCACAGAACAGGTGCATATCTCTCGCGGGACACAGGAGGCACGGAAGCATGGCGCAAGCAACGGTAGCAGAAGGCTCGCAGTACTCCGAGAAGGTCCAGGAAGTGCTGGAGAAGATCAGCGGCTTCACCCTGCTGGAGCTCTCGGAGCTGGTCAGCGCGTTCGAGGACAAGTTCGGCATCACGGCGGCTGCTGCGCCGATGGCCGTGGCGGCGGGCGGCGGCGCGGCCGGCGAGGCCGAGGAGGAGGTGGAGCCCATCTCCTTCAAGGTGGTGCTGAAGAGCTTCGGCGACAAGAAGATCCAGGTCATCAAGGCGGTGCGCGCCCAGACCACGCTGGCCCTGAAGGAGGCCAAGGAGCTCGTCGAGGGCGTGCCGTCCGAGGTGAAGGTCGGCGTCTCGAAGGAAGAGGCCCAGAAGTGTGCCCAGGCGCTGGAAGAAGCCGGCGCCGAGGTCGAGGTCCAGCCCGAGTAGGGCTCGCAGGGGGACGACGTATTTGCGCACGAGCCGGCGGTTCAAAGGGCTGCTGAGCCACGCTGACCGCAGGGGGAGGGTCTGCGCCCGCCCGGCGGCCGGTCCCGGGTCGGCGCCGCCGCCGGCAGCTTGCTCTGGAAGGGCGGCCCGAACGGCCCATACATAAGCGGAGCAGCACGAGCATGGAGACGCGCAACTTCTCGAAAGTCGGCAGCGTCATGGAGGTCCCCGACCTCACCAGCATCCAGCAGGACTCCTACAAGGAGTTCCTGCAGCTCGACGTGCCGCCCGAGAAGCGGAAGGACGTGGGGCTTCAGCGGATCCTGAACGAGATCTTCCCCATCGAGAACGAGGCGAAGGGCATCCGCCTGGAGTTCCTGCATTACCGGCTGGGCAAGCCCCGCTACCTGCCCGAGCAGTGCCTGCAGCTCAGGCTCACCTACGGGCGGCCCTTCTATGTCCGCGTGCGCCTGCACAAGCAGGACGAGGCCATCGAGGAGGACACCTACCTGGGCGAGATGCCCATCATGCTCGGCGGCGGGGAGTTCATCATCAACGGCGCCGAGCGCGTCATCGTCACCCAGCTCCACCGCTCGCCTGGCTGCGACTTCTCCCGCGAGGTGGTCGGCGACCGCTCGCTGCACTCCTGCCGCATCATCCCGCAGCGCGGCAGCTGGATCGAGATGGAGGTGAACCGGCGGGATTACCTGACCTGCCAGCTCGACCAGAGCGGCAAGATACCGGCCACGCTCGTGCTGCGGGCCCTGAGCGAAGAGCACGGCACCGACGAGGACCTGCTGCGGCTCTTCTACGATGTGGAGACCGTCAAGTTCACCCCGGGCACGGCCGGCGCCAAGCTGCGCGAGCGCGTCAGCGCCGTCACGGTGACGGCGGGCGAGGAGGATGTCCGCCTGGTGGAGGCC
>LJUE01000043.1 GCA_001303885.1 Planctomycetes bacterium SM23_32
GTCGGGGTTGATGGTGAGCAGCTTGCGGTAGGGCCAGCGCGCGTCCCACCACGCCGGCCGCTCCTGGGCGAGCGCCTCGCCGCCGAACGCGCAGAGAGCGCAGAGGCAGACGAGGGCGAGCGCCCGCCGGCTCCCAGACCGCTGTGACTTCGTCGTTCCACTCGCCATCAGCCCGCTCTCCAGCCAGCCTACGGCCGCCGGCGCAGGGCGCGGCCGCCGTGGCCCCAGTGGCCCACGTCCACTACGGCCGCCACGATGACCAGCGCCAGCCAGCCGCCGCTCACGCCCCCGCCCCGCAGCATGGCCGCCATGTAGGCCAACGTCGTGTAGGGCATGAAGAAGAAGCCCAGCAGCGGCCAGATGACCGTCGCGTAGGCCGCACTGAACCAGTCCGTGAAGATCACGATCAGGACCATCACCAGCCGGGGCGCCATCAGCGCCAGTATGGTCAGCACGCATCCCATGGGCAGCCCCATCTAAGAGCCTTGGGCAGAGGGGATCCGCCGCCGAAGGCGGGCATCCTCCGTGCCTCAATGGTGGTCCTAGGGGTCGAAGACGGGGAACTCGTCCTCGCCGAGGGCCGGGCCGGGCGCTTCCTCTCGGTCGGTCTTCTCGGGCGCGGCCGGCTCCTCGCTCGGTCCCGGCTCCTCGCGGCCCACGATCTCCAGCCGCACGTTGTCGAAGTGGTAGCTGCCCGGCCTCCAGTACGCGTAGATCTGCACCTGGAGCCACTCGGTCCGGACCGGCCTGCCGGCGAGCGTCGTCTGCGACTGCGAGGGGTGGAACAGCCGCGCGTAGCGGCGCCACTGGCCGTCGCAGGGGTCCAGGGAGATGGGCGCGCGATAGGCCTCCTGCCTCACCGTCCGCACGCCGTCGCGCGTCTGCATCTGCTGGTCGAAGAAGCCCTTGACGAAGACCTTCGGCTCGCCGTCGGCCTCCGCGCGGGCGTCTATGCTGAAGCGGTAGGCGGCGCCCGGCACGCAGGGGACGTAGTCGCTGCGGTAGTGCACGCCGTGCAGGCCGGCCACAGTGTCGTAGTAGGGCGGCTGGGTGGGGATGCGCTCGGGCGGCGGCGGCACGGGGTCGTCGGGCAGGGACTGCGCGTCGCCGCCGGCCCGTTCGGCGGCCCTCAGGACGGCGGCGCGCACCTCGTCGGACCGGGCCTTCCACTGCGCTTCGAGCACGTCCGTGTAGATGCGCAGGCAGCGGCGGCCGTCCGTGCCGCCCTCGATCCAGAACGTGGTGAGCCCGTCGGTCGCCTGCCAGCCGTAGGGCCAGTAGCGGCCCTGCTCGAAGCTGCCGTTGGCGACCAGGTTCGTCGAGAGCGCCTTCATCTGCATCACGTCGAACGAGCCCTCGTTGTCGTAGGGCACGCCGTCGGGGGCGAGGAGCTCGGCCCGCTGGCGGGGCGTCGCCTGCTGCGCCTGCTCGGCGGCGCCGAGGGGGGCCAGCAACAGGACCGCGAAGAGCAGAGAATAGGGGCAGTTACCTATTTCGCGTTTCGGGGCCAATCTGCGATCCTCAGCTTCTGGTGGCCAAGGGGCGGAAATAGGTGACTGCCCCTATTCTTCCGAGAGGGCGCGGAAGTAGTTCTCCACCATCTGGCGGTACTGCTCGGGGACCCTCTCGCCCTGGCCCGACGCTATCTCCTCGCGCAGTTGCTTCGGCAGCAGCGCCGTGCGGTCGCGCAGGAGCTGCTTCTGCTTCTCGGACAGCTCCTTGAGCTCGCGCAGGTTGGAGAGCACGACGCGCTGCTGGCGGCCGAACAGGCTGACGTCGCCGGCCTCGAGGGCCGTCTTCTGGGCTTCCATCAGCTCGATGGCCTCCGGCAGCTTGCCGCGCGGATGGCGGTACTTCTTCAACCCGTATTCGAGCCGCCGGGCGTTGTCGAGTATCTCGCCCTGCTGGATGGCCATGCGATTGAGCTTCTGCTGGAGCGGCGGCGGGCTGGGGCCCTGGAAGCCCTCGGCGCCCTGGCCGCTCACCTTGCCGCCGCCGGTGGCGCCGGTGGGCGCCTCGCCGCTGGTGTCCTTGACCCACCCGGCCTCGAAGGGGTCGGCCGTGAGCCGACTCGGGGTCTGGCGGCCGCCCTTGCCCGTGGCCTCCTCTTCGACGAACTGACCGCTGGAGCGTCCCGTGCGGCCCTCGCCCGAGCGGCCGCCCACCTCCTGGGTGTTCGGCAGCCGGTTGCCCGTGACGCCCTTGGCGGACATGTTGCTGATCGGCCCGTCCATGGTGTCCCAGCCGGCGCCGACGTCCAGGCTGTCGAACCAGGCGCTGGTGACGTCGTCGTACTGCTCCTGCATGTCCTCCTCGCCCTCGACCAGGTCGCCGATGAGGTCCTGGAGCTCGCCGGGCAGCTCGGTGATCGGCACCTCGTAGTCCTCCAGGGGGTCCTCCATGGACCAGAGCTGGTCGTCCTTGGTCTCCATGAGCCACTTCTCGATGTTGGTCTCGATGCTCTCGGCCAGCTCGACGGCGGCCTGCTCGTGCGGCACGGCCATCTCGACGGCCTTGCGCTCGGCTTCGGCGACGGCCTGCTGGACCTCGCTGTAGACCTCGAGCAGCTCCTGGGCCTGGGTGGCGAGCGACATGTCCTGCGGCGGCAGCTTGCTCAGGTCGGTGGCGGCCTCCTGGAAGAACCTGGTCCACTCCTTCTCGGTGTCAACTATCTCTTCAAGGTCCCTCTCGTCCTGGCCGGTGAAATCCTCGGCAGGCTTCGCGGCCAGCCGGTTGGACATCTCGATGACGCGGGCCTGCTCCTCGGCGAAGCCCTCCAGGTTCTTCAGCAGCCGCTTGGCGAGCTGCTCGCCTCCCACGAGGTCCTCGAGCTGCTCGGACAGCTCTTCGCTGCCCTCTTCCTCTTCCAGTATCTGTGCCAGCAGGCGGGCCGGGTCCTCCAGCAGCGCCTGGAGCAGGGCCAGGACGCGTGCCTCCCGTTGGGCGGCCTCCTGGGCGCGCGGCGGGATGCTCTCGCTGTCAGGCGCGCCCTGGAGGTCCTTGAGCAGCCCGACGGCCCGGCTCACCTCCCCGGCGGCGATGCGCCCGAGGGCTTCGGTCATGCTGGCGCTGTCCTGCCCGGCGTAGGCGCCGACCGCCTCGGCGGCGCGTGCGTAGATGTCCTCCTCAGCGTTGACGAGCTGGCCGGCGCGGTTGCGGAATCCCGTCCACGCGTCCTCATCCTCGGCGGCCAGCTCCTCCTGCGCGGCCGACTCGTCGGCCAGCAGCCCGGTGCCGGCCAGGTTCGCTTTCTGCATCTCGATCAGCTTCGTCACGACGTCGCGCAGGGCCTCGCGCGCGCCGGCCTCTCCCGAAGCGGCCTGCTCGGCGTCCACGACGCGGACGTGGTAGAGGCGGCTGCGGCCGACGCTCTCTTGCTCGCCCTCGCGGCGGAGCTTGTCGTTGGCCTGCATGTAGTAGGCCAGCGCGTCGCCCAGCTTTAGGCCGAGCTCCTGCACGTCGAGCACGGCGCCCTCGCGGGCGTTCTGCGTGCCGGGTTCGTAGGTCCAGCTCAGATAGCGCTCGCTCTCGGCCCCGGCCCGGCGCTGGAGGAACAGGTGCAGCTCCCGCAGGGAGAAGTCGTCCTCGGCGCCGGCCAGCAGGGCCACGCGGGCGTCGGGCGCCACGGCCACGTCCCGGGCCGGCTGCACGAAGAAGACGCGCGGGGCGGCGTCCGGCACGGCCTCCAGCCGCCTGACCTGTGGCACGTTCCGAACGCCGGCCTCGTCGGCGAGGTGAATGGCGTAGCGGCCGCTGCGGGACAGCTCAAGCTCCCCGTGCAGTGTCGCGCCGTCGGCCTTCAGGGGCACGCTGACGGGGGCCGGCTGGTCGCCGCCGGGCTCTGCCTCGTAGCGCAGCTCCAAGCGGCCCGTCGCCATCGGCCGGTCCGGCGTGACGGCGAAGCGCACGGTCGTGCCGACGGGCGCGCGGACGTCGCCGGCGGACTCCTGCTCCGTCCTGTCGGGCAGGCCCGTGTAGGTGGGATAGGAGTAGGTCAACTCCAGCCGCCTCACGGTCGGCCTGCTGCGCACGGTCACGCGGTAAGGGCGCGTGAGCGCGTCGCCGGCGCTGAGGCGGTATGTGAAGTCCCGCTGCACGTTGGCGAACTCGTAGGTGAAGGCGCTCCCCTCGAACGCCATGGCGTCGGTGGCCTTCTCGCCGTCGGCGGTCTCCACGCGGATGCGCGCGGTCTCGGGCAGCAGTCCGCCCACGCGCGCCTCCACCAGCAGCCCGTCCCCTTGCAGCAGCACCGTGTCCCCCGGGGTGACCGAGAGGCGCGTGTTGGTGATCGGCGGGATGTAGCGGTAGGGGTGGAGCATTCGCTGGCAGGCGTTGCCGAAGTGAGCGTTGAACAGGAGGGCGTAGACGACGAGCACGCCCACCACGACGGCCGCCCTCCGCGCGGCGGGCCAGAGCCTCCGCAGCCCCGCGCTGAACGGCAGGCGCCGCCCGCCGACCTGCTCGGCCGTCTGGCGGATCTGCGAGAGGGCCATCCGGCGCGTCAGGCGGTCGGCGAACCGCTCGTCGGCCAGTTGGACGGCGTTGATGAGGCGGTTGTCCAGGTGCGGGAAGGCCCGCTCGACGTGGGCGGCGGCCATCTCGTCGCTGATCGGCCGCACCAGGGGATAGAGGACGAGCCGGCCGAGCATGAAGGCCAGCCCCGCCAGCAGCCCGATGCCGTAAGCCGCCCGCAGCGCGCCCGGCAGGTGCAGCACGTTGTCGGCCGCCAGCCCCACCAGCAGCGCCGCGCCGAGCGTGACGAAGGTGCGCAGCAGGCCCTCCAGGGCGTCCAGGATGCGCCAGTTCGCCCGGGACCGGTCCACCGTGTGGTAGATGCCGGTCATCACGGACTCGCGTCGCTCCACGTCGGTCGCCATGGCGCTACTCCTGGGGCTCGCGGGCCGGGGGCACCGGCGGCTCGCTGTTGCGCGCCAGCGTGACCTCCAGCTCCAGGCTGTCCACCTGGGCCGAGAGGGTGTGGCCGCCCAGCGCCGGCGTGATGACGACGTCCCTGCGCGGGACGGTCGGCGTCTCGCTGACGAGCCTGCGCAGGAACATCCGCTTCTCTATCTGCCACTCCTCGCCCGGCTTATGCATCGCCCAGACGTCATAGCGGCGGATCAACTCCGCGCCCTGGAGCGTCATGCCGCCGTGGCGCTCCTTGCGCACGAGCACGAAGGCCCGCTGGTCGTTGCCGGCGGCGTAGACGATGCGCTGCTCGTGGAAGAACTCGCGCAGCCTGTCCACCCACGCCTGGAGTTCGGTCACCTGTGCGGCGTCCATGCGTGCGGCTCCCTCGTCCCGCTCGCGGCTGAAGTAGAGGTAGATGGCCTTGTCCGTGACGACGATCAGGTCGTAGGTGCCCTCCGTGCAGTCGGCGGCGCGGAACTCGCCCGAGAACGGGTTGAAGGCGACCTCGACGCTGAAGAGCTTGTCGCGGTTGACGGCCATGACCTGCTGGAGCCGCTCGCCCTCGGGCGGGTGCAGCGTGCCCTCGATGGTGCCGCGCACCCCGGGGCCTTCCTGCTGGAACGTGACCGAGCGCACGTAGAGGAGGTCCTCAAGCGTCTGGCCCACCTTGCCCTCGTCCTTGCGCCTCAGGATGAAGCGCTGCGTCCCGTCGCCGGTCTTCACGTGGAGCGTCTTGGCGACGATGTGGCCTTCCAGCTGACGGCCGTCATGGAAGGTGATGCGCGTCGTGTAATGGCGCACGGGGTAGACCTGGCCCGTGTAGACCTTGTCGTCAAGGCCGCTCTCGCGGAACAGCCATTTCTCTTCCATGCTCTGGCGCTCGATGGTCTGTTCGAGCCTGGCCATCTCGGCGGCGCGGACCGTGTAGCGGCGGCCCTGGGCCTCGTTGTGGATGATGACGGCCCCGTCGGTGACGTGGACGCCGCCTTCCAGCACCGTGCCGTCGCTCAGCTCCACGGTGGCCGGCAGCCACTGCAGCTCCTGGGCCGCCGCCGCAAACGCCGCGCAGAGCAGGGCTCCGGCGCAGACGGCGGCGAGCAGCCGGCTCGTGGGCGAACGACGGTTCATCCGTCAGCCTGTTCCCTGTGAACGATCAGGCCTCTTCACTGCGAAGCGCGACGAAGTTCATTATACCAGTTGCGGTCCCGGGCCGTAGACCGGGGCCGTCAGTTCAGCCCGCGCCGCTTGCGCACGACCCACTCGGCCGTGACGAACAGCAGGAAGACGGCGAAGAACCACGGGGCGTTCCAGAGGCTCACCTCCCGGCGATGCGCCACCAGGCCGCGGCGCAGTTGCAGCTCCTCCGGTATCTTGCCGGCGGTGGCCAGCGTGTAGTAGAGGCCGCCGCTCTCGTGCGCCACCGAGCGCAGCACCTCCTCGGCCATGTCCACTTTGTCGAACTCCGAGGCGGCCTGTCCGACGACGAACTCGAACCGGTCCCTGCCCAGCTCGTCGCCGTCCAGCACGGCGCTCGCCGTCGCGTGATAGAGCCCGCCGGCCGGCGGCTCATAGGTGAGCTGGTACTCACCCAGGCTCAAGGGGAGCGGTTCGAGCCGCACCGTCGTGCCGTTCTGGACGGCCTCCTCGCCGTCGGGGCTGACCGTCTTGATGGGGATGGGAAAGGCGACGTCCACCTGGACCGTGGCGCGCTCCTCCGGCTCGCCATCCCGGCCCCGGACGCGGGCCTTGAGGGCGACGGGCTCGCCGGGCTCGTATTCGACGCGGGCCGCCCAGGCCCTCACGAGCTGGTCGGGAGTCGGCTCGGTCTCGGCCCGGTCGGCCAGCCAACGCACGGACTGGCGCCAGAAGCGGTAATAGGGCGAGTCCATGCCCTCGGCCTCGATCTGGAACTTCCACTTCCACGTCGTGTCGGCGGTGAGGGCCATGGCGCGTCCGGCCCCGTAGGACTGGACGGCCACCACGGGCATGGGCCGCTCGCCGGCGCGCTCCTGGGGATGCACGGCGAGCGCGTGCGCCCCCGGCTTGGTGCCGGTCACCTTGTTGGCGCCGTCCAGCGTGGGGCGGGCGCGCAGCCGCTCGAAGAACTCGCCGCATCCCTCGAAGATGAGGTGCTCCCTGCCGGCGGCGGTCAGCACGGGCACGAACGCCTTCTCGACGTGGCCGTCACGCTCCCCGCCCATCGTGACGGGCAAGACGTCGGCCAGCGCACTGTCGGCGTAGCCCCCCGCGCCGAAGGCGTGGTAGCCGCCCAGCGCCAGGAGCGCCCCGCCGGCGTTGACGAACTCCTTCAGGTATTCCAGTTGCACGCCGGTGAACTCCTCCCGCGCGATGTCGCCCAGGATGACGACGTCGAACTTCTCGTAGTCCTCCGGGCGCGCCGGCAGGCCGCGGCTCAGGTCAACGCCCGGGGCCACCCCCTGGGCGAGGAACCGCTTGCCGCTGAGCTTGACGACCGAGGCGACCTCCAGGTTGGGGTCGCTTTCCAGCACGCGGCGCAGGAACCGGTATTCGCTGCGCACGACGCCCTCGACGATGAGCACGCGGATGCGCGGGTCGGTCACCACCACGGTGAACAGGCGTGCGTTGTTCTCGGCCACCGTCTCGTCGGCCAGGGCGTCCACGGCGGCGCGCAGCCTGTGGATGCCCACCCGGCGCGGCACGAACGAGAGCTCCCTCTCCAGCGTGCCGTCCTCGCGGGGCAGCCGGACGGTCTCGACGGCCACTTCCTCCTCTCCGTCGAGCAGGCGCAGCTTCAGCTCGCGTTCGGCGGCGGTGAACCTGGCCAGGCCGACGTGCGCCAGCTCCACCTTGACGGTGGCCCGGTTGTTGACGATGAAGCGCGGCCCCTGCGGCACGCGCACGATGCCGACGTCGTGGAACCGGCCGCGTTCGGCCACCCGGCCGCCGAGCCCGACCGGAAAGACCGGCACGCTCAGGCTGCGCGCCACCTCCTCGGGGTCGTCGCCCCGCGTGGAGACGCCGTCGGTGAGCAGGACGATGCCCGAAAGGCCCCCTCGGCCGACCTGCGCGGCCACCTCCTTGAGCGCCTCGCCCAGGGCGGTGGCTTTCTGCGCGGGACGCAGCTCGGGGAGTCGGGCGGCGTCGGTCAGTTCGGCCGTGAGGGCGCCAAAGCTGAAGAGGCGGACCTCGCCGGCGCGGCGCAGCCGCTCCAGCATGGCCTGCGCCTGGCCGGTCAGCAGCTCCGTGGCCGCCTCCAGGCGGGTGCGGTCGTCGGCGGTGTCGCGGATTCCCATGCTCTCTGAGACGTCCATGAGCACCGCCACGCTGCCCTGCCGCGCCTCCGTGCGCGTCAGCCGCAGCACCGGCTGAAGGAGGAAGGCGCCGATGATGATGACCGCCAGCGTCCGCAGGGCCAGCAGGCTGCGCCAGGCACGCGGCGCGAGCTCCCGCGCTCCCGGCCGGTAGAAGGCCCACGCCAGCAGCACGGCCAGCGCCACGCCCACCCCCACCAGCAGGGGCGGCCAGTTGCCCGTGAATGCTATCTCCCAATGCTCCATGGGGAGGACCGCGACTCGTCAGTGGTTAGTCTTCGGTCGCTTAACGTCTCTTCTCGAGGGCGACGTTGGCGACATAGGTTTCCAGCAGCGCCAGGGCGACGGCAAGCACGAAGAGGTGGTCCCAGAGGGGCAGTCCTTCGCGCTCCCGGCGGACCACCTGCGCCAGCCGGGCCGGGTTGTCCACCACCTTCACGGCCGCCGCCCCGAGCAGTTCGGCGGCCCTTTCGGGCTCTATCCTGGTGAGGTCGCTCTCGGCGGTGTCCACGTTGACGGCGAAGAGGCGCGTCTGGGGGCGATTGCCCGACCGGTAGATGGCCCGGTAGACGCCGGGGCTGGCCGTCTGCCGGAACGTCACGCGGTGGCCTCCGTCGGCCGGTTCGGCGGTCAAGGTCGCAAGCGGCTCCCCGTGCTCGCCCTCGCCGCTTGGCGGGCCGTAGAAGGCCACTTCGGCGGCGCCGGCTTCGGCGGGCAGGTCGAGCACAAACGGGCTGCCCGGCGTCAGCGCCTCGCGGCGGCCCAGCGACCGTGCGGCGTGGTAGACCATCTGGTGCAGCCAGGGCAGGAAGAAGCGCCGCGCCGGCAGGTTGCCCCAGCCCAGGTCGGCCGAGGTGGTGCAGAGCAGCACGACGCCCGCCCCGGCCCGGCGCTCCAGCAGCAGGGGGCCCTCCTCCAGGGCCATCAGGGCCGGCGGCAGCGCCTCGCCCGGGCAGGCCTTGACGGCGAAGAACCGGCCCACCCGCGCGGCGTCCGTCTCCATCTGCTCGGCGATGTTGCGGAAGATAGGGTGCTGCCGCGCCATCGAGCGCAGCCGGTATCCCGCGCCGCTCTCGCCCTCGCCGGCCGCCGGGTGCTCCGTCACCTCGGTCAGCAGGGCCGGCAGCAGCGGGTCGGCGCCGACGGGCGCCAGCACCGTGTTGTAGGAGGCGGGATCTACACGGTCCCCGACGAACAGGACAAGCCCGCCGCCGCCCAGGACGTAGCGTCGCAGGCCGTCGGCCGTCAGCTCCGGCACGCTTGACACGTTGGCCATCACGATGCAGGCATAGTCGTCGAGGCGCAGCCTTGCCAGGTCCGCCGGCGTCACGACCTTCGCCTCGACCGGCGACACGGACCGCCCGCCGGCCGACGGCGCGCCGAGGGCCAGCTCCAGGAAGAACGTCTCGTTCAGGTGCGGCACGCTCGAAGGGTCGCCGTTGACCAGCAGCACGGGCAGCTTCTCGTGCACGTTCACGACGAAGTAGCGCGCGTTGTCGGCGGCCAGGTCGTCCGGCTCCAGGAGCGCCGCGCCGCTCACCGTGCCCGTGCGGGCGAAGACGTGGCTGAAGCTCACGGTGGTCCGGCCCCCCGCCGCGAGCGAGGCGTCGCGCTCGGCCACCTTCTCGCCGTCCAGGTGGAGGGCCAGGCGCTGGTCGGCGTTGAGGCGACCGGTGTTCTCCAGGGAGCAGTACAGCTCGCAGGCGGCGCCGGTGACCTGGACGTTGAGGCCGAACTCGGCGCTGGTGAGCGCGAGGTTCGTGTCCACGTCCCCGCCCACGTCCACCAGGAAGACGGGCACGTCGGCGGGCAGTGCGCCTCGCAGCTCCTCCAGGGCGGCGGCTGCGTCCGTGGCCGGGCCGGGCGCCCAGGACAGCTTCTGGAAGTCCGTGATGACGTAGAGTTCCCTGCGCGGGTTGACGCCGGCCTTGAGCGCGTCCAGCGCCCGGCGGATCGCCCCGGCCGCGCCGGCGGTGCCGTAGCCGCATTCCATCGAGTTCAGCTCGTCGCGCAGACGGCTCAACGCCGTGGTGGGCTCAGCGGGGGAGTCGGCGGGCGCGTCAAAGAGGGCCACCAGCGCCGCGTCGCCCCGCTGCAGTCCGTCCAGCACGTCCATGGCTGCTGCTTTCGCCCGGCCGAACCTGAGCGCCCCCCCGGACGCGGCGCGCATCGAGTAGGTGTTGTCCAGCACGATGGCGGCCGTGGTCGGCACGTTGGCGCCCTTGAAGGTGGCGGATCGCACCATCGGCCGGTAGAGCGCGCCGACCAGCGCGGCCAGCAGCAACATGCGCAGCGCCAGCAGCAGCAGCTCCTTGAGCCGGTGGTGGCGGGCCACCCGCCTGTCCACCATCCGCAGGAAGCGCAGCGTGCTGAAGGGCACCTGCGTGGCCTTGCGACGGTGCACGAGGTGAATGAGCACCGGAACGGCCAGCGACAGCCACAGCAGGTGAATCATGTCCGTGCTTTCGGTGTATGGGCGGCGCGGCGGGTCACGTCAGCCGTGCCGGCGTGTCGGCGGAGCGCTCGGCTCCGAGCCCTCCGAGCCGCTTCCTGCTGACCACGATCAAGCTCCTGCCGCCGAGGATGACCTTCATCTGGTCGGCGATGTGGTACCTGCTGCGTCGCGACTCTGACCAGAACATGTGCGTCACGAGCCAGACCGCCACCGCCGCCGGCAGCAGCGGCCAGGCCCTGCGCTTGGGGATGCAGGTTGTCACGTGCACGGGCTCGAAGCCCGTGTTGGCCAGCAGGTACTTCAGTCGCATCATGCTCATCGGGCCGATGTGCGCGTGGGCTTTGCCGGAGCGGGGGGGCTCGAGACGACACGGCAGGGGGTGCGGCAGACAACCGGAGAAGGTGTAGCCAATGCGGCTCTCGATGTGCCCGTAGTTGGGCGTGGTCAGCACGAGCAGTCCGTCCGGCTTGAGCACGCGGTTGAACTCGCGGGCGGCCTTGTACGGGTCCTCCATGTGCTCCACGAGCTCGGTGGCCACCAGCGCGTCGAACGCCTCGTCCCCGAAGGGCAGCCCCGCCATGACGTCGCACTGCTGGACGTGAAGGTCGGGGAACTGGCAGCGCGATGGGTCAATGTCCACTGCCTCGACGGCATAGCCCCGCTCCCGCAGCAGGCGGGCCAGCTCGCCCGTGCCGGTCCCCACGTCGCAGACCCGGCCGGCCGGCAGGTGCCGGGCCAGCGCGTCGGCCACGGCCCGGTTGCGCAGGTTGCGGCGTCTTGAAAGCCCCTCGCCCATCTTGCTCCCATCGGGCACCGGCTCGCCCGTGCGACCGCGCATCGTCACCTGAACCTCTGGCGCCGGTCCAGATAGGCGGCCAGCATCAGCTCGAACGGGACGTCGGTGGTCACGAGCTGGTAGTCTATCCGCGCGGCGGCGCAGCCTTCCCTGTAGCGCCCAACGAACTCGTCGAACTTGCTCCGGTACTCATCGCGGATCACGTCGGCCCTGACCTGCATCTTGCGCCCGGTCTCCAGGTCCAGGAACTCCACCAGACCGTCGAAGGGCAGCGTGCGCTCGGCCGGGTCGAACACATTGAACACTATCACCTCGCTGCGGTCGTGGCGGAAGTGGCTCAGCGCGTTCATCACCGCGTCCTGCTCGTCAATCAGGTCGCTGATGACGATGATGAGCCCGCGACGGCGTATGCTGTCGGCTATGGCGTGCAGGACGCGGCCGATGCCGGTCTCGCCCTCGGGCTCGACGCTTTCGAGCTGCTCCAGGACGTTCTTCAGGTGGCCGGGGCTGTTGCGCGGCGGGATGCGCTGGCGCACGTCCTCCCCGAAGACGACCAGGCCGACCTGGTCGCGCTGCTGGATCATCAGGTAGCTGAGGGCCGCCGCCAGGAAGCAGCCGTAGTCGAACTTCCGCAGCCCGTCCTGCCCGAACGCCATCGAGCCGCTGGCGTCCAGCAGGACGGTGCAGGTCAGGTTCGTCTCCTCCTCATACTGGCGCACGTAGCGCTTGTCGCTGCGGGCGAAGACCTTCCAGTCGAAGTGCTTCAGGTCGTCGCCGGGCAGGTATTCGCGGTATTCGGCGAACTCGGCGCTGTAGCCCTTGAATGGACTGCGGTGCAGGCCGCTGATGTAGCCCTCGACCACGGTGCGCGCCAGGAGCTGGAGGTTCTTCACCCTGGCCAGCTTGCGCGGGTCGTAGTACTTGCTGCGGAACCCCCGTCGCATGCGGAGAGCCTCATCCAGCGGCAGCCACGAAGGGAACGAAGGAGAAGCCGAGAGGAAAACGCACGACCGGGCCCACGTCCCCGCAGGTTCCCTGTGCCCTTCGTGCGCCCCTGGCGGACTTCGTGGTTCGTGTCGTTACAGGTCTGTCTCTTCGTCTTCGGGCACGGCGGGCCGGCCGGCCCTGCGCCTGCGTGCCTTCCGGGCATAGGCCTGCTCGTCGGGCTCCTGGATCGTGTCCAGCAGGTGGTCAATGACGTCCTCGACGCTGACGCCCTCGCTGTCGGCGTTGAAGTTGGTGAAGATGCGGTGGCGCAGCACGGGATGGGCCACGTCGCGCACGTCGGAGCAGGACACGTTGAACCGTCCGTCAATGAGCGCCAGCGCCTTGGCGCCGAGCACCAGGTACTGGCCCGCCCGAGGGCCGGCGCCCCATTCCACGTATTGCTTCACGTAGGGCGGGGCCTCCTCGCACTCGGGCCGCGTCGCCCGCGCCAGGCTGGCGACGTACTCGAGCACGTGGTCGCTGACCGGCATGCGCCGCACTATCCTCTGCACATGGAGTATCTGGCGGCCGTCCATGACGGCGGTCGGCTCGGGCAGCTCGTCAATGGTGGTCGTCCTGAAGATGCGGATCTCCTCGTCGCGGGCCGGGTAGCTGATGAGGACGTTGAGCATGAAGCGGTCCAGCTGTGCCTCGGGCAGGGGATAGGTGCCCTCCAGCTCGATGGGGTTCTGCGTGGCCAGCACGAAGAACGGCGGCGAGATGGCGTGCGTCACGCCGCCGACGGTCACGGCGTACTCCTGCATGGCCTCCAGCAGGGCGGCCTGCGTCTTGGGAGGGGTGCGGTTGATCTCGTCGGCCAGCAGGATGTTGGTGAAGATCGGCCCCGCCACGAACCGGAAAGAGCGGCGCTGCGTCTCCGGGTCTATCTCCAGCACCTCGGTGCCCGTGATGTCGCTGGGCATCAGGTCGGGGGTGAACTGGATGCGTTTGAAGTCCAGGGCCATGCACCGGGCCAGCGACCGGACGATCAGCGTCTTGGCCAGCCCCGGCACGCCGATCACCAGCGCGTGCCCGCGGCAGAACAGGGTCACCAGTATCTGCTCGAGCACCTCCTGCTGGCCGACGATCACCTTGCCCAGCTCGTCCAGCAGCGCGCGGCGCACGCTGCCGAGCGCCGCGATCAGCTTGGCGTCCTTCTCGCTGCGGCCTTTGGCCGCCTCGACGTTGTGCTCTGCGCTGTCGCTCAATGGCCGTCGCTCCCGCCGTGAGGGTGATCAGTTCTGCCGCGTCTTGGCCGCGGCGCGCCTCCGCCGTCAATGCGTCATGGCGTAGAGGACGATGTTGACGCCGAGCTTGACGGCGTCCTGATGGGCTATGTCGCGTCCGAACGGATGGTCGAAACCCCGCCAGCCGCCGCCTATCCCATAGGGCGAGTAGACCACCGCCGTCGTGCCACCGATCTGGACGCCTTCCAGGGGCAGCCCGGGCGGGCTCTCGCCGAGCGAGCGCACGTAGTCGCTGTAGGCGACGCTCTCGACGCGGCTCAGGATGCTGTAGATGGGATGGTCGTCGGGCAGCGGCTCGAGCCTGTGGTCCGGCAGGACGCGCGCCATCTCGCGCCTGAACGCCGCGTCGAAGGCGCGGGCGCCCGAACTGGGGCTTGCCAGCAGGAAGCCCCCGCTGCTCAGGTAGCGGCGCAACGCCTGCACCTGCGCCTCGCCGAGCGTGAAGTCGTAGAGCCCCGACATGTAGAGGAAGGGATACTGCTGCAGGTCCTCGGAGTCCAGGTCCACGGCCCGGCGCGTGAACTTGACCTCGGCGCTCGTGTTGGCCGTGACGAACTTCAGGAGGTTGGCAATGGCGTTGGGCTGGGTGTCCCAGTTGTCGGTCAGCTTGGCCTGGGCGAACACGAAGTCTCCCCGTGCCCGCTCCTGCTCCTCGTAGTAGAGCTTGGCAGTGCTCTGGTACTGCGCCAGGTTGAATACCGTCAGGGCGTAGGCGACCATGTTGATGCCGAGGCGGCGGGCGTCCCGCGGGTGCACGCTGTAGGCGCCCTTGCGGATGTGGCCGTCCCAGCCGCAGCTCAGGTCGTAGCGCGACAGCAGCACCGCTGTGCGGTCCCCGAAGTCCAGCCCGAAGAAGACCGGCAGACCCTTCGTGCCGTCGGCCTCCGGCACGCTCTGGGTGTACTCCACTTCCTCGATGCGGTAGGAGCAGTGGAAGAGCGGATGGTCGGGCGGCAGGCGGCGCCACTGCCTGTCGGGCAGCACGCGGTTCATCTCCCGCGTGAACGCCTGGAAGAAGTCCGGGTCGCCGAAGCAGGTGTCGCCCCAGATCGTGCCGCCGGCCTGCAGAAACTTGCGCAGCCTCACCACCTCCTGCTCGCTCAGCGTGAAGTCCTCGCTGCCGGTGAAGTAGAAGATGGGGTACAGGGCCGGGTCAGGCTCGAGTGCCGAGAGCGGGCCGCGCTTCTGCGTGTAGTGCAGGCCGAGGGTGGTGTTGGCGATGTTGACCAGCATGGCCGTGTCGCCGGGGTCCTTGTTCCAGTCGTAGTAGCGTACGGTCTTGCCGTCCTGCTCGATCTCGATCAGCTCGCCGTACTGGACCTTGGCGATCAGGGCGGGCGGCGACGGCGGACGCTTCTTCTCGGTGCGGCGCAGCGGCGTGGCGGGCAGCGGCAGCGGGGGGAACGCTTCGCCGGCCTTGCGGCGCTGGGGCGCGGCCGGCGGCGCTCCGCCGCAGGGGCCTTTGGGCACGTTGAAGCCCTCGGCGGCGAGGACCTGCGTCGTGATGAAAGCAAGGGCCAACAACGCGCTCCGCCGCCCCCTGTGCATGGCGACACCTCCACGGCCAGTGCCTGTCGGCGCGGGGAAGCCGGCCCAAAGTGCCAGCTTCTGCCGCTTCCCTTATGATATAGACTGCCCCGGCGCCGGACAAGGCGGCCCGGCGGAATGCGAGTTGACAGTCCTGCGGGGCTGGCCTATAATCGGGGATTGCACGTCTTGCGGCTTGAGGGGACAGAGCGCCGCGGGGCGCCATGACGGCAGCCCGCCGGGGCTCCGGCGATGCCGCGCCGCCAGGGGGCGGGAGGCAGTCGCTTGCGTTTCTGAGGGAGGGTTGGTGTATGTGGGGGGGCGAGGCGCGACCGAAGTGTGCCGACAACCTGTTCTGCGGGGTCAACCTGCCGGCCGACCCGGACGAGCTGACCGACCTGGAGAAGAAGCACCTGCCCGTCATCACGGCCCCCGATGCGCCGGCCGAGGGCGAGAGCTTCGAGGTGGTCATCGAGGTGGGCAAGCTGCTGGCCCACCCCAATGAGAGGGGGCACTCGATACAGTTCGTGGAGCTCTATGCCGACGAGACGTATCTTGGGCGGCAGGACTTCACGCCCGTGACGACGTGCCCGACGGCCAAGTTCTGCGTTGCCCTGGATCACGTCCACAAGGGGCTGAGGGCCTTTGCCTACTGCAATCTGCACGGCACCTGGGAGGGCGACAAAGCGCTCCAGGTGGGCCAGTAGCGCGGGCCGGGCCATGGGGCGCCCTTTCTGCTGGCGTGGTTCCACCGTCACCCTTTTTGCACGAGGACGCGATGAAGGTCGAGGTAACCGAGGACTGCATCGCCTGTGGGCTGTGTGTGGATGCGTGCCCCGAGGTCTTCGAGATGGGGGATGAGTTCGCCGAGGTCATCGTGGACAACGTGCCCGAAGAGCACCGCGACGCGGTGAGGCAGGCGGCGGAGGAGTGCCCCACAGAGGCCATCATCGTCGAGGAAGACTGAGCAGGCCGGCGCCCCGTGAGGGCCCTCGGCGGCGCCTCCTCCGGGCCGCGGGCCGGTGAGCCGGCGGCTGCCCCGCTGCAGGATGCGGGTACGGGAACGCTGGAACCAGGGGGGCATGAATGGCTGACGAGAGGATCGAGCGGGGCGCTCCCGACATGCCGAGCGCCCTGGACAGGATGAACCGCCTGTGGCGGGCCTTCGCGGGGAAGTTCCCCTTCGGGCCCCCCGCCGAGGGGCTCTGGCACCCGACTGTTGACGTTTTCGACCGCGACGACGAACTGGTCGTCGAGGTGGAGCTGCCCGGGATGAAGGGGCAGAGGATGGACGTCTGCGTCGAACATGAGCACCTGATCATCGAGGGCACCCGGTCACGGGCGGAGGGCTTCAAGGAGCGGGAAAGCTACTACTGCGAGCGGCCGATGGGCCGGTTCCACCGGGTCATCCATCTGCCCTGCGCCGTGGACGAGGCCGCCATCGTCGCCAGATACCAGGACGGGTTGCTGACGGTCGCCCTGCCCAAGGCCGGCCGGCGGCGCGCCCGCAAGATCGAGATCTCGTAGACGGCCGGCAGGCCGGGACCGGCCGGGCGTGTGCTTCGGCCGGCGCCGGCCCCCCGCGCGGTCGTCCCTTGAGCTCAAGGAGGTACGCCGTGGCCACCTGGGCTGAGTATGCCGACGGAACGACCGTGAGCGAGGCCATCTTTCGCGTGCTGGCGCAGTTCGCGCCGGGCGGCACGCTCGACGTCTTCGCCTCCGACCAGCACAGCTCCTATCTGCGGCTCATCGGCGGCTACCTGAAGCATGTCGGCCAGCAGAGGGAGCCCACCGACGACGACGTGCGCGAGGTCTGCCGGCTTTTCGCGGAGGCCCTTCAGGGGGTGCCCTCGGCCGCGCTGTTCAACAGCCTCGCCTTCTTGAGCCCGGGGTTCCGCGAGTTGCTGGGCGAGCGGACCATGCTGATAGGGCGGCTTGAGGATACGTTCACCCAGGAGGTGGACGACGGGCAGGGACAGCTTGCGCGCCTGGCGGTCGAGCCGGAGGAGGTGGCCGACAGGGTGGACGGGTTCAAGACGCTCGTCAAGCTCAACCCCGACCACGAAGAGAGCTGGAAGCGGAACCGGGTGTGGCTCCAGGACGTCTTCGAGAGGGCCTGCAAGCTGGACAAGCCGCTCTTCAACGAGACGCTCATCTTCCAGCTCCCCGGCGAGTCGAAGGCCGACATGGCGCGCCGGCTGCCCGAGGGCGTCGTCAGGATGGCCGAGGAGTTCGGCCCGCACGGCCACTTCTACAAGACGCAGGTGCCCGTGCTCTGGGTGGAGGTGGACGGGCGGGTCGAGCGCATCAGCTCGCCCGACGAGGTCCGCAGCGCCGCCGTGACCATGTTCTCCATCGTTGACCGCCCCATGCTGCTGCTGAGCGCGGCGGTGGACTTCGAGCAGTACGCCGCCCAGTACGCCCTGGTCAGCGACGTGTTCGCCGGCCCCATGTGCGGGCGGGCCTATTTCAAGGAAGCCTTCACCATGCCGCACACCAAGGACTTCGACACGCTGGCGGAGTCCTTCGCGCAGATCGCCCTGCCGCGGATGAAGCAGATCAAGGCCCTCGCCGAGAAGGTGAGCCCGCCCTGGTGGGACAAGTTCACCCACGTCGCCGACGAGGCCAGGGACGTCGTTGACGTCTCGGCCAGGGGCATTGGCGGCGCGGTGCAGGCCGACTTCGGCTACTGACCGCGCGGGGTGAGGTGACGATGCCGAAAGTGGAAGACACCGAGGAGAACTTCGCCCTCTGCCTGAACGAGCAGTGCGGCAAGTGCCCCAGCTTCCCCGGCGTCGAAGGGGAGGCCCTCTACTGCGCGCGGGGGCGCAGCGCCGGGAAGGTGCAGAGGAGGCAGTGCATCTGCCCGGACTGCCCGATCTGGATCAAGTACGGACAGGGGCGGACGTTCTACTGCGACCAGTGAGCCCGTTGGCCGCTGCTTGCCGGCCGAGCGCCAGGCATGCGCGTTGCGGGCCCTTCCCGATTGACTGCCAATGACTGAGGGCCGCCGGAGCACAGGGGGGCAGACTTGGCTCGGGAACGCACGGGGCTGGTGACGATGAAGGGCGAGGCGCTCACGCCGCTGGGGCCCGAGCTGACCGACCATCCCGATTGCGAGGCGGCGCTCGGCGCGGCGCGTCAGCTCCTGACGGAGATGTGACGATGGAAGCGGCGCACGAGGCCATCCTCTACGCCAGGGCCGAAGAGCAGGCGGTGAACTGCTTCCTGTGCAGCCACCGCTGCCGCATCGCCGAGGGGCGCAGGGGCTTCTGCCGCGTGCGGGAGAACCGCCGGGGCACCCTCTACAGCCTGGTCTACGGGCGGCCCGTCGCCCGGCACATGGACCCCATCGAGAAGAAACCCCTCTATCACTTCCTGCCGGGCACGCCCTCCTACTCCATCGCCACGCCGGGCTGCAACTTCCGCTGCCCCTTCTGCCAGAACTGGCAGATCTCGCAGGCCGACGCCGCGCCGGCCTTTGAGGCCCTCGGCTACGTCGCTCCCGAGCAGGTGGTCGAGGAAGCCGTCGCGGGGCGGGCCGCTTCCATCGCCTACACCTACACCGAGCCGACCATCTTCATGGAGTTCGCGCTGGACTGCGCCCGGCTGGCCAGCCGCCAGGGCCTGCGCAACGTGTTCGTGACTAACGGCTACCAGACGCCCGAGGCGGTGGAGGCGATGGCCGGGCTGATTGACGCGGCCAACGTGGACCTGAAGGCGTTCAGCGAGGAGTTCTACCGAACGCAGTGCCAGGGCCACCTCCAGCCGGTGCTGGACACCATCGGCAACATGCACGCGGCGGGCATCCACGTGGAGGTGACCACCCTTGTGGTGCCCGGCGGCAACGACACCGAGGCTGAGCTGCGCGGCATCGCCGAGTTCATCGCCGGCACGTCGCCGGACATGCCGTGGCACATCTCGCGCTTCCACCCCAACTACCTCGTGACGGACCGGCCCGCCACGCCGATGGCCAGCCTGGAGCTGGCCGAGAGGCTGGGCCGCGAGGCGGGGCTGAACTACGTCTACCTGGGCAACGTGCTCACCGAGCAGGGGCAGAACACGCGCTGCCCGGGCTGCGGCCGCGTTCTGCTGCGGCGCAGCGGCTTCGCCCGGCCCGACGTGAAGATCGAGGAGCCGCGCTGTCCCAACTGCGGACGCGACGTGCCCATCGTGCTGAAGTGAGCGCGGCGCGTGCCGACAGGGCCAAACGGCTCCGGAGGCAGGCTTGAGGCACGTGAGAGAACTGGTCGGCGCGCCTTACCCCGCTTTTGACAACCGGACGGAGGCCGGTCTCGAGCTGGCCGACTTCCTGCTGCGGGAGGGCGCCGAGGCCGACGTCGTCGTCGCCGTGCCCAGCGGCGGAGTGGCGGTCGGCCTGCCCCTGGCCGAGCGGCTGGGGCTGCCCTTCGACCTG
This sequence comes from Planctomycetes bacterium SM23_32, assembly GCA_001303885.1. GTDB lineage: Bacteria > Planctomycetota > Brocadiia > SM23-32 > SM23-32 > SM23-32. The sequence goes on from LJUE01000043.1 coordinate 19,634, forward strand.
GTGCTCGTGCGCAAGCTGCCGCTGCCGATGGCCCCCGAAGCGGGGTTCGGGGCCGTCTCGGCGAGCGGCGAGGTCGCCCTTAACCAGCGGCTCGTCTACGGCTGGGGCCTCTCGCCGGATGTCATTGACGACGTGGTGGCCCGCGTCCTGGATGAGCTGCGGCAGCGGGAGGAGATGTTCCTGATCGGCCGCCAGCGTGCCGACTTGAGCGGCAGGCGCCTGCTGCTGGTGGACGACGGCCTGGCCTCGGGGTTCACCATGCAGGCCGCCGTGCGGGAGGTGCGGCGGGCCGGGCCGCGCAGCGTGGCCGTGGGCGTGCCGGACGCGCCCGTCGGCACCATCGAAGCCGTCGAGCCGCTCGTCGAGGAGCTCTACTGCCTGGTGGCGCAGCGGGGAGGCTCCTTCGCAGTGGCGTCCTTCTATGCGCGCTGGCATGACCTGACGGACCGGGAGGTCCTGCAACTGCTCGGCCCGCCGTCGCTGGCCCACAGGGGTGAGTAGAGCCTTGTCCGGCGACCTGCAACAGCCCGAGACGCGCCAGCCGAACCGGCTGATCAACTGCACCAGCCCCTACCTGCAGCAGCACGCCTACGACCCCGTGGACTGGTATGCCTGGGGCGAAGAGGCGGTGGAACGCGCCCGCCGGGAGGACAGGCCCATCCTGCTGAGCATCGGCTACTCGGCCTGCCACTGGTGCCATGTCATGGAGCGGGAGAGCTTCGAGGACCCGGAGATCGCCCGCCTCATGAACGAGAGGTTCGTCAACGTGAAAGTGGATCGCGAGGAGCGCCCGGACCTGGACGAGCTCTACATGCGGGCGGTCCAGCTCATCACGGGCACGGGCGGCTGGCCGCTGACCGTGTTCCTCACGCCGGGGCTGATGCCCTTCTACGGCGGCACGTACTTCCCCCCCGAGGACCGGCACGGGCGGCCGGGCTTCCCGCGCGTGCTGCAGTCGGTCAGCGAGGCATACGGGCAGCGGCGGGGCGAGGTGGCCGCCTCCGCCCAGCGCGTCCTGGACGGCATCCTGAAGACCTGCACGCTGCCTCCGGCCGAAGGGGGGCTGACGGCGGAGCTGTTCGGCGAGGTGCTGAAGTTCTTCTCGCTCCAGTTCGACCTGGAGGAAGGAGGTTTCGGGGAGGCGCCGAAGTTCCCTCAGGCGCCGGTGCTGGAGTTCCTGCTGCGGCTCTGGAGCCAGGGCGGCGACGCCCGGCCGCAGATGATGCTCACCAGGACGCTGGAGAAGATGGCGGCCGGCGGCCTGTTCGACCAGCTCGGCGGGGGGTTTCACCGCTACGCCGTGGACCGCCGATGGCTGGTGCCCCACTTCGAGAAGATGCTCTACGACAACGCGCTGCTGGTGGGCGTCTACGCCGACGCGGCGCGTGCCTTCGGGCAGGCGGCCTACCTGGCCACCGCCGAGGCCGCCGCCGACTACGTCCTGCGTGAACTGGGTAGCCCCGATGGGGGCTTTTTCTGTGCGCAGGACGCCGACAGCGAGGGGGTCGAGGGCAAGTACTACCTCTGGACCCGCGCCGAGGTGCTGGGCTGCCTGGGCGAAGACGAGGGCGAGGCGGTGGCCCGCTACTTCGGCGTTACCGAGGAAGGCAACTGCGAGGAGGGGCTCAACGTCCTGCACCGCGCCATCCCGCTGGACGGGCTGGCGGGGCTCTTCGGGCTGGCGGAGGGCGAGGCGGCGCGGATCGTGGAGGAAGGGCGCGGCAAGCTGCTGGCCGCCCGGCAGGAGCGCGTGCCCCCGGAGACCGACCGGAAGGTGCTGACCGACTGGAACGCGCTGATGATCACCGCGCTGGTGCGCCTGCACCGTGCCACGCGCAACGCCGCCCACCTGGACGCTGCCCGGGCCTGCGCCGAGTTCCTGCTCGGCGCCATGACCGACGGCGATGGGCTGGCGCACGCGTGGCGCGACGGCCGCACCGGCGGGCCCGGGTTCCTCAGCGACCACGCCCTGCTGACCGGCGCGCTGCTGGACCTCTATGAGGGCACGTTCGATCCGCGCTACCTCACGCGCGCCTGCGAGCTGGCCGACGTGATCGTCCGCGACTACTGGGACGAGGAGGACGGCGTCTTCGACGAGGCGGGGCGGCGCAACGAGGAGCTCGTGGAGCCCGTGCGCTCGGCCAGCGACCAGGAGCAGACGCCGCAGGGCACGGCCCACCTGCTCTCGGCGGCGTTGCGCCACTTGAGCGAGCCCCGGGAGTTGGTTATCGTGGCGCCTGAGGAGGGGGCGGCGGAGCTGGTCGCCGTCGCGGACCAGTTCTACCTGCCGCACCTGCTGCGAGTGGGCTGCGATCCCGCGAGGGTGGCCGAGCTCTCGGGGCCCATCCCGCTGCTGAGGGGCAAGGAAGCCATCGGCGGCCGGCCGACGGCTTACGTCTGCTCGGGCGGCGTGTGCCGGGAGCCGGCCGAGACGCCGTCCCGGCTCAGGCAGCAGCTTGAGTCCCTCCTCGTCGCCCGTTGAGCTCGCGGCTATCTCAGCTCGGACAGGGCCATGTTGGAGTTCAGACCCCTGACGCTCGGCGACCGCCCGAAGGTGATGGCGGCGCTGCGGCAGTCGCCGCCGCGCATCTCCGAGCACACGTTCACGAACCTCTACGTGTGGCGCTACCGCCGACCGGTGCGCATGGCGGAAGTGGGCAAAGGCGTGCTGGACGAAGTGCTCGACATGGTGGACCGGTGGTTCGCCGAACGCGAGATGGACCAGAGCGAGGGGCTGCGCCGCGCCAAGGAGAGCTATCACCCGCACCACATGGTGGAGAAGTACGTGGTGCGATGGGATGGGAACCAGGCATGAGGGAGCGCCGCTCGAGCCGATGAACGCACCGCAGAGACGCGTGGACCGGCCCGTGCTGCCGAGCAGCCGCCCGCAGGTGGAGCGGCTTATGGGGCTGCTCGAAGGGCGCCCCAGGGCGCTGTTGCTCGTGCACGACAACCCCGATCCGGACGCCATCGCGGCCGCCCTCTGCCTGTCGGTCCTCGTCGAGGCGCGGCTCGACGTGAAGCCGCGCATCGCTTACGGCGGCGTAATCGGTCGGGCCGAGAACCGCAACATGGTGCGGGCCCTCGACATCCCGCTCTGGTCGGTGGACAACATCAAGTTCCGGTCCGACGACGCCGTCATCCTCGTGGACACGCAGCCTGGCTTTGCCAACAACTCGCTGCCGGCCGACCAGCCCGTGCTCGCCGTTGTTGACCACCACCCGGGACACGTGTCGGCGGAGGTGCCGCTGGCGGACGTGCGCCCCTCCTATGGCGCCGTGACGACGATCGTCGTGGAATACCTGGTCGCCGCCCGCGTGCCGGTTGCCCCTGAGCTGGCCACGGCCATCTGCTACGCGATCGCCACCGAGACCCAGGACCTCGGCCGCGAGGCCTCGGTGCCCGACATCGCCGCATACCTGGAGGTCTTCCCGCTCTGCGACCAACCGCTGCTGGGGCGGCTGCGGCACCCGAGGAGGGACATGGCTTTCTTCGTCGAGCTGGACCGGGCCATCCGCGCGGCCCGCGTGAGCGACGGTGTGGCCGTCTGCCACATGGGCACCGTGCGCACGCCGGACAGCGCGGCGGAGATGGCCGACGTGCTGGCGTCAATCGAGGGGCTTGAGTGGGTCATGTGCACCGGCGTCTACGAGGACCGGTTGATTGTGTCCGTCCGCACGCTCGACCGTGATGCCGCCGCCGGGGAGCTGCTCCGTGGCGTTGTCGGCGAAAGGAGACGAGCGGGAGGGCACGGGATGATAGCGGGCGGTGCCGTAGAGGTCGCGCCCGGCGAAGACCCCCAGCAGGTCCACGACGACCTGGCCCGGCGCTTCCTGGCAGCGCTGGGGCGGGACGCGGGGGCCGAACTGAAGCCGCTCACGGCCCTGGCCCAGCCGGTGGGGCCGGAGGGCATCGGCAGCACAGGGGGAGGAGGCGGCTGGTGAAGGCAGCCATCATCCGCCAACATGGGGGGGCGGCGGGGTTGCGGCCCGTCATTGACTCCGCGCGGCCGCTGGAGGACGTGCGCGCCGCCACCGAGCGCATGGAGGCGGGGGAGCAGTTCGGCAAGATCGTGCTCACCGTGCCCTGACGCCTAACGGCCGGGGCCCCGGCCGATGCGGTGCTCAGTGCCCTTCAGCAGGCGGCCGACGTTGGCCCGGTGCAGGTAGACCACGAACAGCCCGCCCAGCGCGGCGAACACCGTCACGTAAAGGCCCGCTCCGAGCGGTTCGGCTTGCACGAACCACAGCGACGCGGCCAGGGCGACCGCCGCCGACATTGAGGCCAGCGACACGTAGCGCCACACCGCAAAGACCAGCCCCCAGACCGCCGCCGCGACGAGCACCGCCCACGGCGCGAGCGCCAGGAACACCCCCGTGCTGGTGGCCACCGCCTTGCCGCCCCTGAACCCCAGGTAAAGCGGGAAGACGTGCCCCAGGATGGCGCCCAGGCCCGTGCCCACCGCCAGCGGCGGCGGGTCGAACCGCCCCTTTGACGCCAGCAGGACAGCGGCCAGCACGGGCAGGAAGCCCTTCGAGACGTCCAGCAGGAAGATGACGGGGAAGAACTTGAGCCCCAGCACGCGGGCGGCGTTGGTGGCGCCGATGTTGCCGCTGCCCGTGGTGCGGATGTCAACGCCCTTGATCAGCTTGGCCGCCAGGAAACCGAACGGCACCGAGCCGTAGAGGTAGGCGACCAGCGGCAGCAGGCAGAGCCAGCCTTCCGTGTGCAGCTCGAAGCCCGTCATGCTCCCGGCCTCACCATACGAGCCGAGGGGCAGTATACCGCCGTCGCCGGGGCGTTTTCAGCCTGCCACGGCTGCAGCGTCGAAGGGGCGCGGCAGGGCGGCGATGGCCGGCAGCCAGGCCCGGTAACGGTCGAACGAAAGGGGCCGCTCGAAAACCGCGTAGTGGTTCCCCAACGCCTCTTCACCGGCCTGCCATTCGATCAGCAGCAGGCGCTCGCCCTCCGGCGACGGCAGGCGCTGCACCTGCCAGTTCTCATTGGCCGGCGACGCGAAGGAGCCCTCCGCCAGGGACGCCCCGGACTCGGCGTCCCGGACGCAGTAGGTCACCTCGACGTCGCGCAGGCTGTCGTTGCTGACGACCGCCGGCAGGCGGCCGTCGGGCCCGGCCTCGCCCAGGATGATGCAGACGGGCTGCTGGACGCGCCGGATGTAGTGGTAGCCGAGCTTCTTGCCGAAGTAGTAGTCCACGACGGCGTCGGAGAACTGCGGCCAGCCGTCCAGCACGTTCCACCACAGGATGCCGGCGGTCTGCCACTTGCGCAGCCTCGCCTGCTCGATGAAGAACTTCAGCGCCTCCGCCTGGGCCACCTGGCTGGCGAGCGCGAACTGCTCCAGGGTGTCGGGCGCCTCGCCGAACAGCTCCTCCACCTGGCGGACCATCAGCCGCACGCGGTCCCGGCCCATCGCCCGGTGCCGCCAGTGGTAGACGGAGTGCTCCTGCCATTCGGCGTTGTCCTGCCACGGCCAGAGGTGCTCGGGCGAGATGAAGCGCCTGATGCTCGAGACGTTGGGGCAGCCATGGTAGCCGGTCTCGCCGATGAAGTGCGCCGTGTTGGCAGCGTAAAAGGGCGCCTTGAAGTAGCCGCGGGGCCCCCACAAGTGCTGCTCGGGTGAGCGGCGGTCGCAATCGGGCTGCTCCAGCGCAGCGGGGGACAGGTACGGCGAACTGGGCACGTAGTGGCGGAAGGGGTCGCAGCGGTGCACCACGCGGGGGAGCACCTCCCGCGTGGGGCCAGGCTCGCGTGGTTGCGCAGCTTGCAGACGACGGACTCGGCCTCGGCGCGGGCACGGGTCAGGAACTCCTCGGTCTGCGGGTAGCGGCAGCAGGCGAAGGCGAAGTCCTGCCAGACCATGACGCCCCTCTCGTCGCACAGGCCGAAGAACGCGTGGTCCTCGTAGACGTTCCCGCCCCAGCAGCGGACCATGTTGCAGCCCAGGTCCTCGACCAGCTCCATCGCCCGCTGGAGGCGTCCGGCGTCGCGGCTGTGGAAGGCGTCCAGCGGCACCCAGTTGGTGCCCTTGACCATGACGGGTCGGCCGTTGACGCGGAACAGGAAGTGGCCCGCCGGGTCG
>LJUE01000234.1 GCA_001303885.1 Planctomycetes bacterium SM23_32
CCGGCTGCAGGCCTGCCTTCCGGACGCGTCCTGTGGAACCCCGACCAGCCCGGCCAGCTCCTCATCATCCAGACCGCCGAAGTGCATCGCTGCATAGAGGAGCTGCTGAAGGAGCTGCGGGCCGGCATGTCGGTGCAGGTGCAGGTAGACGTGCGGTTCCTGTCGGTGGGGACCGACTTCCTGCGCGAGGTCGGCTTCAACTGGCCGTACTTCAGCCTTAGCCCCGACAAGCTCGACTCGGCCGGCAACCTGCAGGGCTTCGGGCTGAGCAGCGGCGCCTACGGCGGCTTCGTCCCATGGCTTGAGCCTAGCGGCACCGTCATACAGACCCTCGACGACGAGGGGAACGTTGACGAGGCCACGTTCTTCCTTGAGAGTCTGCTCTTCGGATTCGGCAATCCCTATGGCGCGCCCGACGTCGAGCCGACCGAGATCCCCGGCGTGCTCCAGCACAACGTCTATAGCTATGAAAAGGCGCAGACCGCGGGCACGCCGTTCATGGGGACGGGCGTGCCGTTCTTCGGCGAGCCCTCCTCGGGCCTGAACCTGGACATTGGGTTCGGCTATGGTAGCTGGCAGTTGGGCGGCGAGTTCCACATGACGCACGAGCGGGACGAGGTCAAGACCTTGAGCGCGCCGCGCATCACCCTGACCAACGGCCAGGCCGGCTTCATCACCGTCTCCACCGACAGGGACTACGTCTCGACCTACGAGGTGGAGGACAGCATCCTGATCCCCACGGTGGACACGGTGAGCGACGCGGTGGACCTGGCCGTCCGGCCGGTGGTCAGCGCCGACCGGCGCTACGTGTTCCTGGAGCTGACGCCCACGATCCTGACCACCGACCTGTCGTATAGGGTCTCGTTCTCCACGTTCGTGGGCCAGCCCGGCGGCACCGACGGCGGGGCCTCGGGCGCGGAGGTGGCCAACTTCATCACGCTGCCCAGCATCACGGACCAGACGCTGGCCACCACGGTCGGCGTGCCGGACAGGGGCATCGTGATAGTCGGCGGCCTGACCGAGAGCACCAGGGAGCAGCACGAGGCGGGAGTGCCCATCCTGGACAAGATCCCGATCCTGAAGCGGCTGTTCTCCGGCGAAGGGCGGCGCATAGACAGGAGCACTCTGTTCGTCCTTGCTCACCCGCGCATCATCATCCTGGGTGAGGAGGAAGGGCTTAAGATGCGTTGAGCATCCGGGGGCAACGGCAATGACAGCAAGGGGACTCAGGACGGCCTCCATCGTGCTGGTGTCACTGGCCGTCGGGTTTCTGCTGGCCGGAGGCACGCTCGCTCCGAAGGCCCACGGCCAGAGCGAGGGCCTGACGCGCGGCATCATCTGCGTCATGGGCCAAGCCGTCAATCAGTACGCGCCCATCGTCCTGGTGGACGTGCCCGACCAGACGGTGCTGGTCTACGAGTACTCCTACCAGAACGACGACATCGAGCTGACCGCGGCCCGCACGTTCCGTTGGGACAAGCTCCTCACGGAGTTGAACAACACGGGCGTGAAGGTGGAGGAAGTGATGAGGGCCGTGAGCGAGGTGCGGTAGGCGGACGCAGACTGCGAGACTCTTCAGAGGGTCGCCCTTCGGCTGAAGGGGCGGCCCTCTGTCCTTTCCGGGGGCGCTGCCGAGACGGGGCGCGGGCATGAGGGCAGAGGCCGACAGGTCGCTCGTCCCACTCGCTTGCGGCATCGGGGCCGTCGCGCTGGTGGCGCAGACGGTGCTGGCGCGCGAGCTGATGGTCAGCTTCTACGGGACGGAGCTGGCCCTGGCTTCGGCGCTGTCGTGCTGGCTGCTGTTCGTCCCCCTCGGGGCCTTCAGCGGGGCGGTTGTGCTCAGGGTCGTCCGCCGACCGCGCTGGGTGGCTCAGGCGGCGCTGCTGGCCCTGGTGGCGGGCCTGCTGGTGCAGTTCCCCCTGGCCCGCCTCGTGCGGCCGATGCTGGGCGTGCAGGTGGGCGAGTTCCCCTCGGTGGGGGCGATGCTCCGCGGGGCCGCGCTGGCCGCTCTGCCGGCGGCCTTCCCCGTCGGGTTCTTCTTTCCCGTGGCTGCGGCAGTCGAGGAGGCCCGGGGGGGCCTGCCGGCCGGCGGCATCAGCCGCATCTACGTGGCCGAGGCGCTCGGCAGCGGGGTGACCGGCGCGCTGCTGAGTTTCTGCCTGCTCGGCCGGCACGAGCCGATTGCCATCGTCGTGGCAGCAAGCGTGGCCGTGCTGCTCGTGCTGGGGCTGTGGTCCTCCGGAGCGGGCGGGGGCCCCTGCGCTGCGGCCGGCGCGTTCCTGGCCGGCCTGCTGTGCTGGAGCGCCGCCGAGGGGCAGGCGGGCCTGTTCTTTGCGCCGGTTGCGCTGGCCGGCGCGGCGGGGCTCGGGGTGGCATGGGCCGCCCGCGGGCGCCATCGGCTCCGCGTGGGGCCGCTGGCCGTCGGCTTCATCCCGGCGCTGGGGCTGTGTGCGCTGTTCCTCGGATGGGGAGCCCGGCTGGGCACGGCGTCCGCTGAGGCGCGGTGGGACACGTTCAGCCTCTTTCGCCGCGTGGACGCTCGGGACACGCGCTACCAGTTGGCGGAGGTGGGGGAGCGGGCGGGCGAGTTCGTGGTGGTGCAGGACGGACAGCCGACGGTGCAGTTCCCCGATCCCGCGTCGGTGCGCCGGCAGGCCGCCCTGCTGCTGACGCAACACGAAGGGCCGCAGTACGTGCTGGTGGTCGGCGGCGGCCTGGGGGGGCTCTGCCAGGAGATGCTCCGGGCCCCACTGCGCCGCCTGGACTACGTCGAGGCGGCGGGCGGCCCGCGAGCCACAGGCGCTGGCGGCGGGCGCCGTCTGGAGCACAGGCGCCCGGGCGCCGGCCGGCAGCTACGACCTGGTGGTCTTGAACGTGGGCGACCCCACCTCGGCCTCTGCGAGCCGTTTCTACACGGTCGAGTTCTTCCGGGAGGTGGCGCGCGTGCTGCGGCCCGGGGGCGCCCTGGCCGTCTGCGGCGTCACGGGGAGCGACAACTACGTGCGGGGCACGGCCGTGCTCGCCTACGGGGCCTGCATTTACGGCACCGTCCGGTCGGTGTTTCCATGGATTGTGGTGCGCCCGGGTGGCGAGCTTTGCCTCTTCGCTGCTGCCGGGCCCGGCGTGGTCACGGCCGACGTGCAGGTGCTGGTCGGCCGCTTCGAGCGCCTCGGCCTGCAGCCGGAGCTGCTGAAGTACGCCTTCGAGCTGAGCGAATTCCCTCCCGAGCGGGTGGAGTGGGTCGAGACGTTGCTGGAGGAGGCGCGTCCGACCGCCATGCTGAACAGGGACGCGCGGCCCGTCGTGTTCACGCTGTTCCTGCGGGTGCAGTCGCACTTTGCGGGCCGGCGGCTCGGCGCCCCTCGGCGCGGGGAGGCCGGGCCTTCCCTCCTGGAGCGCGTGCGGGGCGTCGGGGCGCCGTGGCTCGGCGCGCCGTTCGGTCTGCTGTTGGGGCTGGTGGCGCTCGTGCGGGCGCTCGGGGGGCGGCGCCGGGCGGTGGCGTGGGCCTGCGGGATGGGCGTGTTTACCACCGGCGCCTTCGGCCTGTCGGCCGAGATGCTCGTGGTCTACAGCTACCAGACGCACTTCGGCTACGTCTACCGGGACGTCGCCCTGGTGGTGGGGCTGTTCATGCTGGGGCTGGCGCTCGGCGGCTGGCTGACGCACCGGCTGGCGCGGGCGCGTCCGGGCCGGGCGCTCCTGGGGGTGGAGGTCGCCCAGGCGGCTCTGATGCTGGCCGTCGTGCCCGCGGGCCGGCTCCTTTCCTTCTCGCCCTACGCCTTCATGCTGCTGTCGCCGGCGGCAGGGCTTCTGACGGGCGCGGAGTTCCCCCTGGCCTCGCGGCAGAGCCTGCTGCACGGGGCGAGGTCGGGCACGGTGGCCGGCGCGTTTGATGCGCTGGACCACCTGGGGGCCCTGGTCGGCGCGGCCTGCGCCGGGCTGCTGCTGGTGCCCGCCATCGGGCTCGTGCAGACGGCCGCGCTGCTGGCGCTGGTCAAGTGCTTCAGCCTGGCGGGCCTTCTGATCGCCTTCTTTCCCGCAGCGGCCCTCCCGCCGGCGGCCGGCTCGCCGACTTGACCCCTGAGCGGGGCGCGCCTATGATGGCTGAAGGGCACGGAGCCAACCTCTGAGGGGTGATCCCGGAGATGAGCAGGCGCTTGCGACTTGTGCTGCTGACGGCGGCCGTGGCGGCGGGCCTGGCGGCCGCTGAGGCCCCGGTGGAGGAGGGGGCCCCCGCGGGGCCGTCGGCCCGATATGCCTACTTCGAGGTAGCCGGCTTCCTGGACGACGCGCTGCCGCCCGTCTACCTGTTCGAGGAAGAGGACGACACGCTGCACGCGCTGCTGGGCAGGGTCCGCCGCGCCGGGCGGGACAGGACCGTGGACGGGCTGATCGTGCGGGTGGGCAGCCTGGCCGCCGGATGGGGCAAGGTCCAGGAGTTGCGGCGGGCCCTGGAGGATTGTCGCGACGGCGGCAAGGAGGTGGTCTGCGTCCTCGACGGCGGCGGAACGCTCAGCTACTACCTGGCCACTGCGTGCGACCGCATCGTCCTGGCGCCGGCCGGCCACCTGATGCTGCTCGGCCTGCGGGCGGAGGTCATCTTCGCCAAGGGGCTGCTGGACAAGATCGGCGTGAAGGCCGACTTCGTGCAGGCGGGCAAGTTCAAGGGCGCCGGCGAGACGCTCACCCGCAACGAGCCTTCGGAGGCGTTCCGCGAGTCCCTGGAGGTTGTCCTGTCCGACTATTATGACCAGCTCCTTGACGGCATGGCGCGGGGGCGGGGCATGGAGCGGGCGGAGGCCGAAGCCCTCCTGAAGGACGGGCCTTTCACGGCGCAGCAGGCCAGGGAGGCCGGGCTCGTGGACGACGTGCTGTTCTGCGACCAGCTCGTGGCGCAGCTCGAGAGCCGGCGGGGGGGCGGGGTGACGGTGCTGCGCGACTACGGGCTGACTCGACGCCCCGAGCCGCTCGCCGTCGGTTCGATGAACCTCTTCAGCATGCTGATGGGCACGTCGCCCGGCCGCGCGCGCACGCCGCGGGGC
>LJUE01000044.1 GCA_001303885.1 Planctomycetes bacterium SM23_32
CGCCCTGCAGCTCATTGACATGGCGGGCGACAACATCGCCAACGCCAACACGCCGGGCTACCACGTCAAGAGGGCCTTCGTCAGCCCCGTCATCGGCCCGACCACCGTTCTGGGGCGCGTGGGCCTGGGCTCGACGGTGGAGGACATCGTCCGCCTGCGCAGCGCCCTCGTCGAGCAGGCCCTGCTCTCGCACACGCAGGTGCGGGAGAAGCTCGGCGAAGAGGTGGAATTGCTGAACCACCTGGGAATGCTCTTCACCGAGCCGTCTTCCTCCGGCCTGGACGCCCAGATGGAGGGCTTCTTCGACGCGGTGGGCCAGCTCGCCGCCGAGCCCGACAACACGACCCTGCGCGAGGCCGTCGTGCAGAAGGCCGACTCCGTCTGCGAGCTGTTCCAGAGGCTGGACGCGGGATTCCAGACGGTGGAAGAGGACCTGGCCGTGGCGGCCGAGTACGCCGTGGGCGAGATCAACGCGCTCACCGAACGCATAGCGGCGCTGAACAAGCAGGTCCAACTCGTCGAAACCGGCGGCACCTCGGCCCCGGGCCTCAAAGACACCCGGGACGAGCTCATCACCCGGCTCTCCGAGCTGATCAACGTCACCGTGCACGAGGTGGAGTTCGGCGTGGCCAACGTAAGCTGCGCCGGCACGCTGCTGGTCAACGGCGCCTACAACAAGCCCATCGAGATGGAGGTGGAGGACGGGCAGATCGTGGTGGCGGCCGAGGGATCGATCGGCCACCTGATCCCGGTCCGCGAGGGTCGCCTGGCGGGCATCATCGAAGTGGCCAACGAGCTGCTGCCCGGGTACAGGCAGACGCTCGACGATCTGGCCAATGCCTTCCGGCGCGCCGTGAACATGGTGCACACTACGGCCCTGGGGCTCGGCGGCCGCTTCGACAGCCTGGAGGGGACCAACGCGTTCCTCGGCACCGACCCCGTCTCCGACCTCGGCTACGGCGTGCCCGCGGGCACCACCGAGAAGCTCGTCATCAACGTGGAAGACGAGGCCACGGGGGACGTGACGCAGTACGAGCTGACGCTCGACACGACGCAGGCGGCGGACGCCTTCCTGGTGGCGCTGCGGGACGACATCAACGCCAACGTGGACCACCTGACCGCCAGCATTGACGAGGGCCGGCTGCGGCTTGAGGCCGAGGACGGATACGCGTTCGGCTTCGCCACTCCTTATGACGCCAACCCCGCGCAGGCCGGCGACATAACCGCCCTCGACCCCACCACGCCCACGATCGCCGACGCCTACACCGGCCAGACGGACCTGGTCTACGACGTGACCTTCCTGGACGCCGGTGAGATCGGCGCCGACTCCATCACGATCCAGGTCGAGGTGAGCGAGCCGGGCGGGCCCGTGCTGCGCACGCTGACGCGGACCATAGACGACACCTACCCGCCGGGCTCCGCCATCGCGCTGGAGAACGGGCTGCTGCTGTGCCTGAGCGCCGGCAACGTTGCGGCGGGGGACAGCTTCTCGTTCACGGCGCGGGCCTCGATGGACACGGCCGGCATCCTGGACGCCCTGGGGCTGAACACGCTGTTCAGCGGCCTGGGCGCCGGGGACATCCACGTGACGCCGCGCGTCTACGACGATCCCTCCAGCCTGGCGGGCGCCGTGCGGCCCCTGCCGGGAGACAACCACCGGCTGCTGGACCTTGCCGACGTGAGCACCGCGAAGCTGCTCGCGTCGGGCACGGCAACGCTCGGCGAACACTACCGCGCCCTGGTCACCGGGGTGGCCACGACGCGCAACACGCGCCTGGTGGCCTTCGAGAACCAGGAGCAGCTCGTCAAGGACCTGCAGAACCAGCGGGACTCGATCTCCGGGGTGAGCGTGGACGAGGAGATGGTCCGCATCATCCAGAGCCGCACGATCTACCAGGGAGCGATGAAGTACATCGCGGCCATTGACCAGTTCCTGTCCGACCTCGCCGCGCTCGTGTAGGAGCACACGTGAGAGTCACCCAGAACATGCTCGACCGGAACATGCTGTTCGCGATGGCCCGCAACCTCGAACAGCTCGTCAAGCTCAACCAGCAGCTCGGCACGGGCCAGCGGGTCAACACGGTCTCCGACGACGTGGTAGCCGCCGGGCAGGCGATGCGGCTGCAGCGGGAGAACGAGCAGATCGCCGTCTACCTGGGGAACATGGACTCGGTGGACAACATGCTCTCGTTCGCCACCAGCACGCTGGGGCGGGCCTCCGAGACCATCGTCCGCGTCAAAGAGCTGGCGATACAGGCTGCCACGGACACCTACACGCACACCGAACGCCAGATCATGGCCGAAGGCGTGGACCAGCTGCTCCAGACCCTGCTCTCACTGGCGAACGTCCAGAACAAGGGCGCCTACCTGTTCGCGGGCGAGGCGATACACACCGCGCCCTTCGCCGCCACGACGGACGTGACCGGCACGGTGCTGTCGGTGGCCTACCAGGGCGAAGTGGCCACCACCGAGGTGATGGTCGGTCCGGCCACCACCAGCCAGATGAACCTGGTGGGGCAGCAGGTCTTCCAGGACGACGGGGACCTGTTCGCCACCGTGATCGGCCTGCGCGACGCCATGCGCGCCAACGACATTGACGAGATCAGCCGCCTGATCGGCGAACTGGAGACCAGCCACACCGACATCCGCCGCTCGCTGGGCCGCCTGGGCGAGCGCCAGGCTCAGCTCCAGGTGACGCGGACATCGCTGGGCAGGCTCAGCGACCTGAACGCGCAGGCCATCACCGACCGCCTGGACGCCGACGTCTCCGAGTTGGCCGTGCAGTACAACAGCATGATGGCCCTTATGCAGATGGTCGTGAAGGTGGCAGCAGAGGGAGCGGTTCCCTCCATCATAGACTTCCTTTGAGGCGGACCCACCGTCAAACGGAGCCCCCGATGAGAGTGAGCGTTAACGACAGGCCCGTTGCCACGTCGTCTGAGGACGGGGCGACCCTCGAAGCGCTGCTGGACAGCCTTCGGAACCGCGGCGAGATAGCCCGGGACCAGGTCATCGTCCGCCTCGATGTGAACAACCACCCCTGGCGCGCCGAGGACATGGACAAGCTCGGCGACGCCCCCCTCAAGGCCGTCGGGGAGGTGGCCATCGCCACCGACGGCATGCAGGGCTATGCGCGCCGCATCCTGACCGACGCCCGCAGCATGCTCACCGTGCTGGAGGACGCCACAAGGCACCTGGCCGCGGAGTTCCGCGCCGACAAGCCCGAGCAGGCCAACGGCGACCTCTTCAACCTGCTCAACGCGCTGCAGCGCTTCCTGTTCTGCCTTTATCACGTGCGCAACACCTGCGGGCTGGAGAGCGATCCCGCGCACGAGCAGCAGCACCTGATCGCACAGCTCACCGGGTGCCTGGACCTGGTCGAGTTGAGCCAGGAGCGCCGGGACTGGCCTTCCCTGGCCGACCAGCTCGAGCTGGACCTGCTTGCTGCCCTGCGCGGGTTCGATCACGTGCTCGACCGGATGGCGGCAGCCCTATGAGCGCCAGGGCCCGCCGTGCCAGCAGAGAGGACGGCACCAGGGCGGCCCTCGCCGCGGAGCTGCGGCGCGACTGCGAGCAGGTGGCCCAATGCCTCACCAGGCTGCGCGCCGTCCCCGACGCGGAGCTGGAGCGCGAGTGGCAGGGCTGCCGCGCACAGGCTGCGTCCCTGCGGGAACGCATCAGCGCCGCCGCCGCCGCCCTGAGGGGCGCCCGGCGGGAAGGGGACGGGGCGTGGAAGGACGACCTGGCTGCGTCGCAGGACCTGCTCAGGCAGCTTGCGGCGGCCTGCGGACAGATGGCGACCAGGGCCTCTGCCGAACGGACGGAAGTGGGGCGGCGACTGTGCGACCTCCAGCGCGGGAGCCGCGCCTTGCGTTCCTACGGGCAGGCCGCAAAGCGCTGATCGGCGGCCGGACTGGGCCTGTGCGGCGCCGGCCTCCTCGCTCCCGCCCCCAACGCAAAGGGCGCCAGCCGCAGTGCGCCTCGCGCCCCGTCCGGTCCACGCCGCCTCAGACCTTGATCTCGTACTTCTTGATGCGCCGCAGCAACGTGCGGTAGCTCACCCCCAGCTGGGCCGCCGCGCGCGTGCGGTCGAAGTCTGCGGCCTCCAGCGCCTCGATCAGGGCGCGCTTCTCGGCCTCGTCGCGCGCCTCCTTCATGGAGCGGCACTCCGCAAGCACGTCCTCCGACGCATAGTAGTCCTCGGTGTCGCTCGGCCCCGGGCGCCGCGCCGAGCTGACCGTGCTGAACTGGCCGATCAGCACGCCCCGCTTGACGGTGTTCTCGAGTTCCCGCACGTTGCCGGGCCAGCCATACTGCCGGAACATCTCGAGCGTGCCCCGGCTGAGGGGGCGGTAGGGCTTGCGGAACTCGGCGCAGTACTTCCGCATGAAGTAGTCCGCCAGCAGCGGCACGTCGCTCTTGCGCTCTCGCAGGGGGGGCAGCGTCAGGGTCACCTCGCTGAGCCGATAGAACACGTCCTTGCGCAGCGACCCCTCGCGTATGCGTTTCTCCATGCTGTCGTTGGTGGTGGCTATCAGCCGCACGTCCACCTCGACGGTGCGCCGGGCGCCCACCGGCACGAACGTCTTCTCCTCGATGGCTTGCAGGAGCTTCGCCTGGACCGAGGAGGGCACCGCCGATATCTCGTCGAGCACCAGTGAGCCCTTGTCGGCCACGCGGAACAGCCCTGGCTGGGCGTACTTCGCGTCGGTAAAGGCGCCCCTCTCATGTCCGAACAGCTGGCTCTCCAGCAGCGTGTCCGGAATGGAGGGGCAGTTGACGCGGATGAAGGGGTACTTCGTGCGGTTCGAATAGCGATGGATGAGGGCGGCCACCACGTTCTTGCCCGTGCCGCTCTCGCCCTGGATCAGGACGTTGACGTCGTAGTCAACGATCTCCAGCAGCTGGCTCTTGACCTCCAGCATGCTCGGATGCAGCCCCACCAGCTCGGGGGCGAACAGGAAGGGCGGGGGATCCTGGGCCACCTCGACGGCACAGCGGGCCGGCTCGCCCGGATGCAGGCGGCGCACGCGCCCCTTGAACAGGCCCCCTTCCTCGGGCCATACCTCCAGGGGCACGCCCAGGTGCACCCGCATAAGCTGGCCGGCACGAAGCAGGCCGTCCTGACGGAACTCGGCAAGCATCCCGACGGGGCTCACGTTGAGTGTTGAGCCCGCGGCCAGCTGCCTGTCAGCGGAGAGGTCGTAGAGCTGTACGGGCAGAGGCAACTCGGCGCGGGGGTACCTCCGCCGTTCACGGCTTCCCGGAGACTGCTGGGACATCTGCTACGCCCTTGGGAGCGACTCCGCCCATACTTCCCCGCGATAGTAGGGCCATCGCCCGGCTTCGGAGAGGCGCTACGGCCGACAGCGCGCCTCCTCTCCTCGCTAGACTCAACATCCGGGCCAACGCCGGCCGATCTGGCGCCCTCAACCGGTTGCCGACGGCGCCATCGCCGGTCGCCCTGCCCGGGTTCGGCATCGCGCCGGCAAGTCCCGGGGCGGCCTGTCGCCGAGTCCCCGGATCTTGCCTCCCGAATCCTTGCGCGAAAGGCGTACTGTAATGGAAATCCCTCACGTCTTCAAGGGGTTTTTCTCGGCGGCGCGCCCGGGATCGCTCCCACCTGTGCCGCCCCTGACTGCCAGACGCCATCTGCGACTGCCAGTTCTGGACGACAATGCCGGCCTGCGACGCTCCGGGGCTCCAGCTTGGTGAGCCCCGCCCTCAGGGCGTGCTTGGTGGGGCCGACCATGGTCTTGGTGCCGAACTTGGTCGTGATGCGGCGCCGATGCGAGGAGGCTGTCTTCACGCTGGCGCCCAGTGCGTTGGACACCTCCGTTGGTGTGGGGCCGTTCCGCGCCAGGCCGAGCGCTTCGTGCTCCCGGGCAGTCAAGGCCGGGCCCTGGGCGCCGTCCCTGCGCCGGCGCTGAGCACGGCGCGGACGTTATGCCGACCCATGTGCTCTGAGAGCGTCAGCATGCTCAGGCGCCGCCCTTGCGGCGCGACTTGGCGCATGGCTTGGATGCCGTCCGGTGCGAGCATGGCAACGTCCATCAGCACGGCGTCCGGCGCTTTGCCCGCCACGTGGTGGTGGTCAGCCAGGAGGATCCGCATCGGCATGCCCGCCGCCCTCCGCGTTCGGTGTCTGTGCCCTGATGGGGTACGAGACTAGGGGCGTTCCCTCCTGTGCTCGTGCTGCCGAGCCTGCCCCCTGCAGGCATCATGGCATGCCACGGTGCAGTGCCGCCCCTCGAGATCGCCGCCGTCAGCGCCCTGGGGGTGCTCAACAGGGCCTAAGGGGCGGTCAGCGCGATGTGACAAAGTTGTCTGACACCCGACAGACCTGTCTGGCGAATGACGCGTCTGGGTGCTTCCGGTGAGGGCCGGGGCGCCAGGGCGGGGGCGACGGTCCGGCCATGACGCCTGAGGATGCCGTTCAGCGGGTCCTGCACGGATTCGGCGGGCGCGGCATGGTACTTGCTCTACACTGTCCGGCCCCGCAAACGCGGTGGCCTGCTCAACGGCAAGGGGGAGGGAGAGGTGGGTTCCGGCGACGACGTGGCGAGGCTCGAGGCGAAGCTGCGCGCGACGCACGCGCTGCTTGAGGAGGTGCGGGCCGCTGTTCGACCCAGGGCGGCCCCGACGTTCTTGGAGGCGCTGCTGGCCGAGAAGCACAGGGCCGAGCGGTACAACCACTACTTCGCGGTGGCCGTGCTGGTCTCGAGGGGATTGCCGGGCTCGGACCTGCTGCAGATAACGGCCGCCTCGTTGCGCGTCAGCGATCTCACAGGAGTCGTGGATGAGCAGGGCTGCTATCACCTGTTCCCTCGTCCGGCCGGGGGCGAGCCGTCGCTGTCGGCGGCCATCCTGGGCCACGGGGGGCGCACGGTGGGCGTGATCTTGCCCGAAACGGACCGCGAGGGTGCCGAGGCCGCGCTGAAGAGGCTCTCGGGCATCCTGACAGCGGATGACGACGTGAGGATCGGATACGCCGTCTACCCCGAGGACAGCACGGCTCCGGAGGAGCTGCTGTCCATTGCCTCCGGGTAGCGGGCCGGCCGGCTCGGGCCGGCCGTGGCACAAAGATGTCGTCACTGACGGCAAGAGACGACATAAGAGATTGCGGCGTAAAGGCTTGCAGCTTTTGGCGCGCTGTAAGTGAGAGGGAATGGGTACGCCGGGCGCCCCCTTCGCTGGGGCCAGAGCCGGCGCCCCCGCAAGAGGGAAGGGCTCATGCAGAGTGCAGCACATTGGTACGCCGTCTATACCCGCGCACGCCACGAGAAGGCGGTGGACCGCGTGCTGCGCAGCAGGGGCGTTACGAGCTTCCTGCCGGTGCAGGAGGTGCTGAGCCAGTGGAAGGACAGGCGCAAGTGGGTCACCAAGCCGCTGTTCCCCGGCTACCTGTTCGTCTGCTCTGAGCCGGAGCGGCTCGGCCGCGTAAGCTCCGTGCGCGGCGTCGTGCACGTTGTGGGCAACGGGCAGGGCCCGATCCGCGTGCCCGATGACCAGGTTGAGGCCGTTCGCCGCATGGTGGAGAAGAGGGTGCCGTTGGATCCGTGGCCCTACATGCGGGAGGGGCGGCGTGTGAGGGTGCGAGAGGGCCCCCTGATCGGGATGGAGGGCTTCATCGTCAGGCGCAAGAAGAAGTGCCGATTGGTCGTGTCGGTGGACCTGCTGGGCCGTTCGGTGGCTACGGAAGTGGACGCTGCCGCTGCCGAGCTGGTGTAGAAGTCGCGTGCATTTGCGGCGTCGGCGGCGTAACATACTGTGGAGGCACGATGATGGGAAGGACGCCACGCACAGGTTCCCTGCCCAGATGGGGCTGGCTGCTGGTCTTCGTCTGTTGCTCGCTGACGGCGGCACAGACGCCCACGGCCGAGCCCCTCGAGCAGCCGACTGAGCCGCTCCCCGCCGTGGTCGTGATGGCCGCCGGCGACATCCAGGGCGTGGTGACTGGCACGGACGCTGCCACGCCGCTGCCTGGGCTGACTGTGACGCTGCTCGATGCGGCGACGGGCCTCCAGGTGGCCGGGGCGATCACCGACGAGGAAGGCGCTTACGTGCTGGCCGACGTGCCGGCAGGCACTTACCGCCTGACCGTCGGCGAACCGGGGATCGCGGCCACGCTGCGGACGACGGACGGGGGCGACCAGTCGCAGTTGAACGTCATCATCCCTCAGTTGCTGGTCGCCGCCGCGCCGTCCGACGTGCCCGCCGGGTTGGAGCCCTCTCCTGCCGAGGCGACGGCGATTCCCGGCGAGGAGGGCACAACGCTGGTGGCCATGCCTGCCGCCGTCGGTGCTGGCGGCGAGCCGCCGGGCCAGTCGGGAGGGGACCGGCGTGGCCCGCCTGATCCATTCCCAACACCGCCGCCCTATCCGGGCCCGCCGCCGTGGCCAGGCCTTGACCTGACTGCTGCACGGCTCCGTCACGTGTGGCAGGCAAGCGGGGCCCTGGGCGCGATGTGAAACGCGCGGCGCCATCAGGAACATGAATCCAACGGAACCGACCGAGATGAGAAGAGCCCGGTGGTCTGTGGTGCTGTCCGGCCTCCTGTTGCTGACTGGCTGCGGGAGCTACATGGACTTCCGTCGGCCGGCTTTCAGGAACTACGTGGCCGACTTCATACCGCCGACCTCGCGGCCCGAGCTGCCGGAGCCGACGGGCCCCACGCGCGCCGAGCGATTGGCCGAGGCCCTGGCGAAGTGGATGGAGGAGTCGCCGCCAGCCGCCGAGGAGTACGGCGTGGGGCCGGGAGACCTGCTCGGCGTTTCGGTGTTCCTGCCTACGCTGTCGGGCGAAGGGAGCACGCTTCAGGTGCCGGTGGACGAGCAGGGCCAGGTCAGCATGCCGCTGATAGGCAACGTCCCGGTGGCCGGCCTCACCACCGCACAGGTCGAGCAGGAGCTGGCCCGGCGGTATGCGGACGGCTACTACCGCGACCCGGTCGTGAGCGTCGTGGTGAGCAGGCACGAAAGCAAGTGGATACTCGTCAGCGGGGCGGTGGCCTCTCCCGGCGTTATCAGTCTCCAGAGGAACCGCGTCACGTTCCTGGAGGCCATCCTCCTGGCCGGCGGCCTGACCAAGGAGGCCGGCGAGACAGGGCGTCTGACACGCAGCGGCCCGCCCGAACCCCCACAGGAAGCGGAGTCCCGAACCATCGAGGTGGACCTGGAGCAGCTGATCGAGGACCCCGCCGTGCAGCAGAACCTGTGGGTCTACCCCGGCGACGCCGTGCACGTGGCCCCTGTCGTGAAGCCGCCGGAGCGCTTCTTCTACGTGCTGGGCTACGTGCGGGCGCCGGGCGCCTTCGAGTGGCCCCAAGACAGGGTCATCCACGCGATGGACGCGGTTGGCTACGCGCACGGCCTTGCGCCCTCGGCGCGCAGCGACAAGACGTACCTGCTGAGGAGCACGCCCGACGGCGACGAGGTGCATCGGATAGACCTGACGAAGATAGCGGCCGCCGAGGAGCCGGACGTGCCGGTGCTGGCCGAAGACATCATCATAGTGAGCACCAGCTGGGGACGCCGCACGATTGACGGCATCCTGTACGCGATCGGCCTGAGGGGCCTAGTGCCGCCCGGCGGCATGTGAGGCGCATCGGAGCAGACCCAGAGAGCCACGATCAGGATACAGGGCACAGCCCATGGAAGACACGCTCGCTGCTGAAGCCTACCCGGACGAAGTGCGCGAGTTCGACATTCGCCACCACTTCGGCGTGATCCGGAGCAGGTTCTGGACCATTGTCGCCTGCGCGGTGGTGCTGTTCACCGTCGCCGTGCTCTACACCTTCCAGGCCACGCCCATCTACGAGGCATCGGCCCGGCTGCTTATCGAGCGGCGCGCGCCCCAGGTCTCGCCCTTCGAGGATATGCAGGAGCGGCGCGACAAGGAGTACTTCGCCACCCAGGTGAGCCTGATCACGAGCCGCGCCGTGCTGGACAAGGCGCTCGAAGACGACAGGCTGACCGGCCTGTTCCAGGCGGAGGACATGCGGCAGATGGCCCGTCCGGGCCTCTGGCACAGCGCCTTCCGGGAGGTGCGCGCCGTGCTCGGCTACGAGCCCGTGCGCCCCGTAGAGGCGTGGGAGCTGCTGCGGGAGATCGTGGGCGTGCGACCCGTCAAGGACACGAACCTGGTGGACATCCTGGTGCGCGCCCCGGACGCCAACGTGGCCTCCCTGGTGGCGAATCTCGTGGCCCAGGCCTACGTGGACTACAGCGTCGCCGCGCGCCAGCAGAGCGCCGGCGAGGCCTTCGAGATGCTCCAGCGCCAGATGAAGGAGCAGGAGAAGGCCCTGGTGAAGGCCGAGGACGACCTGCTGACCTACCGGGAGCAGACGACCATTCCCGAGCTGGGCACCCCCAACGAGCAGAGCCCCGTGCTGACCCGGCGAAGGGCCCTCAACGACGAGTTCACGCGCGTGCAGTTGAAGCGGATCGAGCTGGGCGTCGTCGTGCAGGCCAACCTGGGCACCGGGGAGGAGCCCCAGGACCTGGAGGAGCTGCTCAGCATCTCCATTGTGCGCAGCGACCCGGCCGTGGCGGAGCTCTACGGTCGGCTCACTCAGATCGACCTCGACCTGCAGGGGGCTCTGCGGTCGTTCGGGCTGAAGCATCCGGAGGTGGTCGCCCTCAATGACGAGAGGGAGCACGTGCTGTCCGGCCTGCGCGAGGCCATGGCGCGGGCAGTGGACTCCATCCACTCCGAGTATGCCGTGCTGGTGGCCCGCGAGCAGGAGCTTGTGCGGGTGCTCCTGGAGGAGACCCGAGTTGCCCTGGAGCAGGCGCGCAAGGTACACGTCTACAGCCGCCTGGAGCGCGACGCCGAGCGTCAGGCACGAGTCTTCGACGTCATCGTGGACCGGATGCGCGAGGTGGACCTGACCAAGGACGTCGGTGTGACCAACGTGAGCTTCGTCGAGAGGGCGTCGCCCCCCCAGGCCCCCGTGCGGCCCAACAAACAGGTGAACCTGATCCTGGGCGCCTTGCTCGGCGTGCTGCTCGGCGTCGGCCTGGCATACGGCCTGGAGTACCTGGACGACACGGTGAAGACACCCGACGACGTGGAGCGACGCCTCAACATGCCCTGGCTCGGCTACGTGCCCCAGATGCACAGCGACGGCTCACGCGAAGGGCTGGTCAGCCTTGCCCAGCACGCCATCCAACACGCCACCGATTCGTCCACCGAGGCGTTCCGATCCATCCGCACCAACATCTACTTCAGCGGCCAGCGGGGTGAGATGAAGACGCTCATGGTGACCTCGGCGGCGCCGCAGGACGGCAAGACGGTCTTCGCGGCGAACCTGGCCACGACCATGGCCCAGGACGGCAAGCGCGTGCTGCTGGTGGACGCCGACCTGCGCCGTCCGGCGCTGCACCGGGCCTTCGAGTTGGAGCGCAGCCCCGGCCTGACGAACCTGCTCGTGGAGGGCAGGGCGCTCCAGGAGATTGTGCAGCAGCCTTCGGACGGGCAACTGGAAGGTCTCCAGAACCTGTACGTCCTGTCCGCGGGCGCCAAGACGCCCAATCCCGCGGAGCTGCTTGGCAGCAGCGCCATGGCCCGGCTCGTCCGTCAGTCGCGCGAGCAGTACGACGTGGTGATCTTCGACTCCTGCCCCGCCATGTTCGTGGCGGACGCCGCTCCCATTGCCAGCGGCTGCGACGGAGTGGTCATCGTGCTGAAGGCGTCCAAGAGCCGCTGCAAGGCCGCCGACCGCGCCCGGCGCCAGCTGGCCGCCGTCAACGGCAGGATCATCGGCGCCGTGCTCAACGACGTCCGCCCCAAGACCCTGCGCCGATACGGTTCCTACGGCTACTACTATTACGACTACCACCGCTACTACAAGGACTACCAGGAGGACGAGGGCGACGAGCTCGAGATGCCGGCCTCGGTTCCCGTGGCGGTAGAGGACGAGCGCCCGGACGACGGGCCCGACGAGGAGGGCTCCGCCGAGCGCTTCGAGCCCGGCACCGTGTCCTTCGTAGTGCGCGGGGGGCAGGACTTCAGCTTCTCCTTCGAGCTTGAGGACGGGCAGCAGACCGTGGTGGGCCGCTCCTCCGCCGAATGCGACATCGGCCTGCCCAGCGCCAGCGTGTCTCCCCAGCACTGCCGCATTGCCAACAGCGGCGGCCGGATCGTGGTGGAAGACCTGGGCAGCGCCAACGGCACGTTCGTGGGCTACCGCCGCGTGCGCCGCGCGACCGTCGGCCCCGGGGACGTCATCCGCATCAGCCCGTACACCATCTCCGTCGAGGGGCCCACGGGCAACCGGGCGGGATGAGACCCAGCATCGAGCAATTCCTCCTGAGTTGCCTGTCCAGGGGCACTTACGTCTGCCTGGCGGCGGCGCTCGTGTTCGCGCCGCTCGCGTTCGGTGGCGTCGAGCCCTGGGCGTGCGCCATCATCGCGGTGCTGGCGTACTCGGCGCTCGCCTTCGCCCTGGCCCGCGCGGCGGTGTCGGGGGAGTTCCGGCGCCTGCTCAGCCCGATGCTGGTGCCCGCCGCCGTGGCGGTGGCGCTGGTGGGCGTGCAGTGCCTGCCCTGGCCGGCCGGCCTGCTGGGCGCGTTCAGCTCCAAGACGCTGGAGCTGCACCAGGCGGCCGGCGGCGCAGCCGACGGTGGGGCGACGGCGTGCGCCCCGTCTCTCTATCCCCACGCGACGTGGAGCGCCTTCCTTCTGCTGACGGCTTACGTGGCGCTGTTCGTGGCGACGTGCGACTACGTGCGCTCGCGGCAAGAGCTGGCCAGGATCGCTGCCGTCATCCTCTGCGCGGGTTTCGCGGTGGCGCTGCTCGGCATCGCGCAGAGGCTCTCCGGCACACACAAGCTCTACTGGTGGCGCGAGCCGACGCACGGCGGCCTCTTGTTCGGTCCGTTCGTCTCGCGCAATCAGTACGCCAGCTACGCGGGGGTCTGCCTGTTCACGGGGCTCGGCCTGCTGGTGGCCAGGGGCGCCGGCGCCGCTCGGTCCCTGCGTCACTGGCGGGAGGGCATGGAGCGGAGCGTGACGGGCCCCGCCCACAAGAACTTCACCATCGCCTTCGCCGTTGGGTTGATCGGCGCGTCGGTCTTCGTCTCGCTCTCGCGCGGAGGCATCCTGTCCATGCTCCTGGCGTTTGCCGCCGTGTTCGCTGCCATGGGCCTGGCCAGCGTGGGGCGGCGCAGGGGGCGCTATGTGGCGGCGGTCGTCATTGCCATCCTCGGGTGGGTCACCTACCTGGGGTGGGAGCCGGTGGTTCGGCGATTCTCTTCGCTGGGCGATTCGCTCCTTCATCTGCGGGCCGGCTGGCGCTGGCAGATGCTGGGCGACGCGTGGCGAATGGGGTGGCAGTTCCCGCTGCTCGGCACGGGCGCCGGCACGTTCCGGTCGGTCTACCCGTCCTTCTGCACGCTGCCCACGCGTGCCCTCACCGACAGCCCCCACAACGAGTACTTCCATGTGTTTGCCGAGATGGGGCTGCCGGGCGTTCTGACGCTCGGCGCGGCCGTGGTGTTGTTCTACGCGACCGTCATCCGGGGGCTGCGACGGCGGCGCAACCCCTACGTGAGGGGCTTCCTGGCCGGCGGGCTCGGAGCGCCCGTGGTGGTGACGCTTCACTCGGCGGTTGATTTCCCCATGCGCTCGCCGGCCGTGGCTGCCACGATGGCAGTCTGCGCAGGCCTGCTCTGCCGTGCGTCCATGATCGAGTCTAACAAGAACAGGCAGCCCCCTAGCGAGGCCGACGCGGCGTGGGCTCTGCCGGCCGGGCTTGGTGAGCCTGGGGCCGAGGAATCCGCCAATCCCGGGGCGGCGGATCCGCCCGCCTCAACGACGGAGGCCCCACTCCTGCCGAACAGCCTGGAGCGATGGCTGGTGGTCGTGGTGCTGGTGGGGCTGGCGTGGATGCTCTCGTGCGACGCGGCGCTGAACCTCCTGAGGGGTCAGCTGGAAGGCCAGCTGATCCGACGTGCCGGCCGGCAAGGCGCCACCAGCGGGGAGAGTGCGCTGGCCTTCGTTGCCGCCTCCGAGCTCAGCCTGTCGCAGCATTCGCCCGGGGACGCGGAGCTCCGGGCGGCCCTGTCCGACTTCGCCCTGGCGGCCGCCCCGGCCGCGGGCCCCCTTCGCAGCTTGGAGCTGGCCGAGAAGTCGCTCGAGCTCTGCAGGGAGGCCGGCCGCTTGGAGCCGATGAACGCAGACTACCCGTTCCGGACGGCGGTGCGGTATGCAAGCCTGGGGCGCCCGGACCTGGGATGGGTCTACGCCGAGAAGGCCTGCCGACTGCTGCCTAATGACCCGTGGATCAGGGCTGGCCTGGCCGGAGCTTTTGGCGCCTATGGCGTCGGTGAGCTGGCAGAGGGCTACCTGCGGGACGCCGAACGCCTGGCCGACGAGCGGGGCATCGAGGCGGTGAGGCCCCTGATCGCCGACGTTCGCGGACAACTCAAGGGACGCGCCGGCCCACCATGAGACCACACGCGCAGCTTGGAGCGGAGGCGGGGTCGTGACGGCCGAGTTCGAGATCGTTGATATCCATGCGCATGTCCTGCCCGGCCTCGACGACGGGCCGGCCGGGCTCGAGGACGCGCTGCGCATGTGCGAGCTCTACGTGCGGGACGGCGTGACCGCCGTTGTGGCCACCCCGCACATGGGGGACCACCGGTTCCGCGTCACGCCGCACAAGGTGCGGCAGGCCGTCAGCAGCCTGAACCGGGTCTGCTATGAGCGAGGGCTCGGACTCGACGTGCTGCCCGGCGCCGATGTGCGGCTCTGCCCCGAGCTGCTGGACATGCTCGACGCCGGCGACGTGCTGACGCTGGCCGACGCGGGCGTCTATCTGCTGTTGGAGCCGCCTGCGGGGGCGATTCCGCCCCTGGGGGCCCTCGTCGGGGAGCTGATGAGCCGGGGCGTGACGCCGGTCGTGAGCCATCCCGAGCGGCATCCGGAATGGTGGCGCCGGCCGCAGCGGCTGCGAGAGCTCGTTGAGCGAGGGTGCGTGCTCCAGGTGACGGGCGGATCGTTCCTCGGTGCGTTCGGGCGGAGGGCGCGGGAGGCGGCGGAACAGCTGGTCCGTTCCGGCCTGGTGCACGTGGTGGCCGGCGACACGCATGCGCCGACCGGGCGTCGCCGCCCGGAGTTCGGCCGCGTGCTGCGGCGGCTCGTGGCCATCGTCGGCAGGGAGGGCACACGTCGCCTCGTGCAGGACAACCCGGCCCGCATCGTGCGTGGCGCCGCGGTGACGATGGCTCCGGAGCGCGGCCGCAGGCGCCCGAGCAGCGCGCCTGTGTCCCAGCGGCTGGAACTGAGGCGGTTGTAGCCGGCAACGCCGTGCGGCGAGCAATCGAGCTGACACGCAGGACGGAAGGGCATTGATGCAGCTTTACTTTGCGACATTCGCGCTGGCCGCCATCTCGGCGTTCGTCCTGAGCCTGCTGGTGCGGTGGGGGGCGAGGCGCCTCGGAGTGATGGACAGCCCGGACGACTTTCGGAAGATACACGGCGAGTCCGTGCCGCTGCTGGGGGGCGTGGCCATCTTCGGGGCCTTCTTCTTCTCGCTGCTGGTCGGGTGGTGGTGGGCGCTCAGCGGGCCCTGGCAGGCCTACGCCAAGGCCACGGACTTCTCGCCCGTCCTCTACGGGGCCACCCTCATCCTGCTGCTCGGCGTCCTGGACGACGCCGCGGGCATACGGCCGATCTTGAAGCTGCTGGTCGAGGCGGGCGTCGCCGTGGGCATGTGGTGCCTGGGCTATCGGATCAGCGGCGTCAACAACCCCTTCGGTCCCGCTATCGAGCTGGCATGGCTCGGGCTGCCGGTGACCGTCTTCTGGTTCCTGGGCTGCATGAACGCCATCAATCTGATAGACGGGCTCGACGGGCTGGCCGCGGGTGTGGTGCTGTTCGCCTCGGGCACGCTTTTCATGACGAGCTTGCTGTTCGGCAACTTCGCGGGCGCGCTGCTGGCGGTGGTGCTGGCCGGGGCGACGTTGGGATTCCTGATACTGAACTTCCCGCCGGCCAGCGTCTTCCTGGGCGATTCGGGCAGCCTCCTGCTGGGTTTCCTGGTGGCGTGCGTCGGCCTGCTCAGCTCGCAGAAGAGCTACACGGTGGTGGCGCTGCTGATACCCGTCATCGCCCTGGGCCTGCCCATCATGGACACGACGCTGGCCATCCTGCGGCGTTGGTCCAAGGCGCTGCCCGTCTCGGCCAGCGACCGCCAGCACATCCATCACAAGCTGCTGGAGATGGGCCTGGGACACCGCAACGCGGTGCTCGCCATGTACGGCGGATGCCTGATCCTGGCGGCGGCCGCACTGCTGATGACGGCCGCCAGCAGCCTGGAGGCGGCCGTGCTGCTCGGCGGCGTGGGCCTGATCACGTTCCTGGCCGTGCGCATCCTCGCGCGGCACGAACTGGGCCTGATGCGGCGCTCGCTCGAAAGCTACGTCCACCGGCGGCGCCGACGCCTGCGCAGCCGCACGGCCGGCTACACCGCCTCCACCAGGATGCGCCATGCGAGCTCGGTGGCGGCGCTGTGGCAGGCCTTCGGCCAGGCCGCCCAGGGAATGGACCTGGATGACGCGGAACTCGTGCTGGGCGGCCTGGAAGGCCCCGACGGGGCGGAGGCCGAGCGGCACCGCTGGAGCCATCCTGGCCGCGCTCAGGCCGCCGATGACGACGTGCTCTGGTCAGCCACCTATCCGCTCAGCGCCGGAGGTCGGCGCGTCGGCCGGCTCCGCGTCAGCAAGGCCACCAACGGAGAGCCGCTCGGGCCGGAAGTGCCAGAAACGCTGGAGCTGCTCGGCAAGGCCCTGGCCATCAACCTCTCCCGCGTGCAGGGGGACGCAGCCACGGCCGCCTCGCCGCCCCCCGACGCCGGCTCCTGAAGCCCCGCTCCTTGAAAGATGGTTGCCAACAGAAACCTCTTGCTGCTGCTGGTGGACTGCCTCGGCTCGGACGCCCTCCTGGGCGCCGGCAAGAGCGCGGTCACACCGGCCATTGACGGCCTGCGGGAGCGCGGCGTCTGCTTCCCCAACGCCATCGCCGCGGCCACCTATACCACCCCCAGCGTCGCTTCCCTGCTGACCGGGCTGTATCCCTCGGCCCACGGCATCCGCTCACTGGCCGGCTACCGGCTGCCGAGGGGCTGCCATACGCTGGCAGCGATCCTCCAGCAGCAGGGCTACGACACGGCCGCGTTCGTCACCGGCCCGCTGGGCCCTGAAACGGGCCTGGATCGCGGGTTCGGGCTCTACGAGCACAGGGACGCCGCAGACGTCTGCTTCGGCCCGTGGGGAGGGGCGTTCCTGCGTTCGTTTCCTGAGCGCCTGAGGGCGCCCTGGTTCGCGTTTCTCCACCTCTGGGAGCTTCACCATCCGCGCTACGTCGCCCCCGAGTTCGAGGGCGAGTCCTGGGGGCGCACGCGCTACGACCGGGCGCTCTCCACCGTGGACGCCTTCGTCGGCCGGCTGCTGGGAAAGCTCGACCCGACCGAAACGCTCGTGGTGCTGACGGGCGACCACGGCGAGAAGCTGGCCCAGGGGACTGCGCGCGGCCTGCGGTCAACCGTGCGGTGGACCATCAACCATGCCGGGCCGTTGAAGGGACTGCTCGAACGTCTTATCAGGTCGGGCCGGCTGCCGAGGGGGGTGCGGGACTTCGGGGTGAGCATGCACGGCTACCACGTCTACGACGTGCTGGCCAGGCTGCCGCTGATCATCGCCGGCGGCGACGGGTTCGCGGGGGGAGACGTGATTGAGGGACAGGTGCGGACGGTGGACGTCGTGCCGACCGTGCTGGACCTGCTTGGGGCGCAGGTCCCGCACGGCCCGGCCGGCCAGGGCGTGAGCCTGCGGGAAGTCGCCAGCGGGGCGCGGGCCGACCTCTCGCCGGCCCTCATCGAGTCGCACGAGGCCACCAAGATGAACACGGGCCTTCTGGTGGGCATCCGCACGCCGGAGTGGAAGCTCTGTTTCGCCGCCGACGACGGCGACGTGCCCTGGGAGCTTTACAACCTGCGCAGCGACCCGGCCGAGAGGCGAAACGTGGCCGGCAGGTTCCCTGACGTCGCCCGGCGACTCCACCGCCAGGCGCTGGACTTGATGGCCGAGGGACAGCGTCTGGCCCTGGCACCCGAGGCCCTTTCCGCCGACGAGCAAGCCATCGCGGAACGGCGGCTCGCGGACCTGGGATACCTGTAGACCTATGGCTGACGGGAACAACGTCCTGCTTGTCGTCGTGGACTGTCTGGGATCCGACGCGCTGTTCGGCGAAGGGCGCAGCGCGCAGACCCCGGCGATGGACGGGCTGCGTGCGGCGGGCGTGTCGTTCCCCAACGCCGTCACCGCGGCGACGTACACGACGCCGAGCTTCGTGAGCCTGCTGACGGGGCTGTATCCCTCGGCCCACGGCATCAGGTCACTGGCGGGGGGGCGGCTCGACGCAGGCTGCTGCACGTTGGCGGGCGTCCTCGGCGAGGCCGGATACGACACGGCGGCCTTCGTGACCGGGCCGCTGGGCCGGGAGACGGGGCTGGACCGTGGGTTCCGGCTCTACGAGCACAGGCCCCCCGATGACGTCTGTTACGGGCGGTGGGGCAGCGAGATGCTGGCCTCATTCCCGTCGCAGCTCCGCCGTCCGTGGTTCGTTCTGCTGCACCTGTGGGAACTGCACATGCCCCGCTACGTAGGCCCGGCCTTCAGCTCAGCGGCGCACGGCAGGACGCCGTACGAGAGGGCGCTCTCGACCGTGGATGCGTTCATCTCCCTGCTGCTAGAGAGAGCGCCCATGGGGGAAACGCTCGTGCTGTTGACGGGCGACCACGGCGAGCGCGTGCCCGGCACGGCCGAGCGCTTCGGGCTGAAGCTGGGGAAGGTCCTGGTGAACTCCGTCGTGAAGAAGCTGCCGGTGGCCAGGACGCTCTACCGGAAGCGCGTGCGACGGCACGTGCTGAACCGGGACCACGGTTACCACGTCCGGGACGCGCTGGCGAGGGTGCCCCTGATC
>LJUE01000045.1 GCA_001303885.1 Planctomycetes bacterium SM23_32
CAAGCCGGCCGCCGCTGCGCTTTACATGGGCGCCCGGCGGGCGTAGGGTGGCGGCCGTCACGCACCGCGCGGCAGCCGGCGGCGCGCGCGGCGGTCAGCCGGTTCCCTCGGAGTTCCTAAGTGATGAGGAGGCAGGCAGATGGAGAAGGTGCGCTACGAGGAGATGCTGCCCCACGAGATCGTGGCGCGGCGCAAGCGGTTCCCCGCCGCTTTCATAGGCCTGGGCGGGCTGGAATGGCACGGCGAGCACCTGGCCGTCGGCAACGACGCGCTCAAGGCGGAGAAGCTCTGCGAGATGGCGGCGGCGCGCTCGGGAGGGTTCGCCTTCCCGACGCTCTGGTACGGCGAGCCCCGCGTGCTGCATCTGATGGAGGCCGACCACGACGCGGACGGCCGCATCCGCCGCAAGATGCGCTTCAAGAAGCGCAAGTTCGCGCCCGGCTATTACGGCCCCTCGGCCGACGAGCAGGCCGAGTTCTACGGCCGCCTCATCCGCCACCTGCTGGTGCAGATGAACACGCTGGAGATGAAGGCCGTCTGCCTGCTCTGCGGCCACTATCCCCTGCACGGCTGGGCGCAGCCGGCCGTCGAGCAGTTCAACAGGGAATTCCCGGACACGCGGGCCTTCGCCGGCATCGAGTTCCACTACCCGCGCAGGACGGGGAAGGTCGGCGGCGACCACGCGGCCAAATGGGAGACCTCCTACCTGTGGTACCTGCGACCCGACTGCGTGGACATGAGCGTGTTCCTGGGTCGGGAGGACGAGCCGCTCATCGGCGTGGGCGGCGAGGACCCGCGCGGCACGGCGTCGGTCGAGCTGGGTCGCGAGGCCTGCGAGCTGATTGTCGAGGGCATGGTCTGCAAGGCCCGGCAGCTCATCCGCCGCGCCCGCTGACCTCGCCGTCCCGCCGGGAACCTTGCCGGGCCGAGCCCGTCTAATGGGGCAAGGACCCGAACGGATGGAGCTGCTGCGAGAGCGGAGGCGAGAGATGAAGGGGAGGATTGCCATCGCGTTGGCGCTGCTGACGGGGCTGGCCCTCTGCCGGACGGCCGGGGCGACCGGCATACTGGTGCCGGAGGAAAAGGAGCTGCCGCCGCTGGCCATCAAGAGCCATCGGGTGGATGTGCGCGTGGAGGGCGGCGTGGCGAAGACGCGCGTGAGCCAGGAGTTCCTGAACAGCACAAACCGGCGGCTGGAAGCCACTTACATCTTCCCCCTGCCGCGGGACGCGGCGCTGACGGACTTCGCCATGTTCATCAACGGCAAGCGCCAGAGCGGCGAGGTAGTCGAGGCCGAGCGCGCCCGCAGCATCTACCAGGACATCGTGCGGCGCCTGCGCGACCCCGGCCTGCTGGAGTACCTGGACTCCGGCCTCCTGCGCATGAAGGTCTTCCCCATCGAGCCGAACAGCGTCACGGAGGTGGCGGTCTCCTACGCGCACGCGCTGCCGTTCGAGAGCGGCGTTTACGAGTACACCTTCCCCCTGAAGACCGGGCATCGGGCCTCGCGCGTGCTGGAGGACCACACGGTGGGCGTGGAGATCGCCAGTCAGCAGCCCATCAAGAGCGTCTACTCGCCGACGCACGACGTGGGGGTCACCCGCAAGGACGACCACCACGCGATCGCCGGCTTCGAGCAGTCGGGCGTGTGCCTGGACACCGACTTCACGCTCTTCTACACGGTGAGCCGGGAGGACTTCGGGCTGAATCTGCTCACCCACCGCCGCGAAGGCGAGGACGGCTACTTCGCGGTGATGATCTCGCCGCGCGTGGAGGTGGAGCAGCGGGACGTGATGCCCAAGGACGTGTGCCTGGTCATTGACACCAGCGGGAGCATGGGGGAGCGGGACCGGATCGGCAGCGCGCGGGAGGCGGTCAAGTTCTGTCTGCGCGCCCTGAACGCCGGGGATCGGTTCGCCGTGGTCACTTTCAGCACGGGCGTGGAGGTGTTCGGCGAGGGCCTGACGCAAGCCACGCCGGAGGCCGTGGACGAGGCCGTCGCGCACGTCGAGGGCTTGGAGGCGCGGGGCGGCACGGACCTGTGCGGGGCGGTGCTGAAGGCGCTGGAGATGGCGCCCGACAGCGAGCGGCCCTACCTTGTGCTGCTCGCCACGGACGGCAAGCCGACCGTGGGCGTGGACAAGCCGGACGAGATCGTGAGCAAGGTCGAGGAGGCCAACCGCCGGAACGTGCGCGTCTTCACCTTCGGCATAGCGGAGGACCTGAACGTGCTGCTGCTGGACCGCATCGCGGAGATGACGCGCGGCTACAGCGAGTACGTGGCACCGGGCCGCGAGATCGAAGCCAGGATAAGCGGCCTGTTCCGCAAGCTCAGCAATCCCGTGCTCTCGGACCTGCGGATCGCCTACGGCGACGTCAGGGTCGCCGACGTCTGCCCGCAGCGCGTGCCGGACCTGTTCCGTGGCAGCCAGGTGGTCGCCTTCGGCCGCTACAGCGGCAGCGGCGACGTGGCGGTGGAGCTGACGGGCCGGGTGGCGAACGGGGGCGGCAAGGGCGGAAGGCGCCGGTTCGCCTACGACGCACGTTTCCCTAAGAGCAGCGCTGCCAACGACTTCCTGCCGCAGCTCTGGGCGCGGCGCAAGATCGGCTACCTGCTCGACCAGATCCGCCTGCACGGCGAGCAGCAGGAGCTGACCGACGAGGTGGTGCGCCTGAGCAAGGAGTATGGCATCGCCACGCCATACACGTCGTACCTGGTGTTGGAGGACGAAGAGGCCTATCGCCGGCACGGCATCGTGCGCGGTGAGGCGCTGGCCAGGCTGCGCAGGGAGGGCGTCGTGCGCGCCCGCACGCCGGCCGAGCCGGCTGTGGAAGCCGCGCGCGCGGCGGCCCGCGCCGACCTGGCCGAGCAGCAGACGCTCTTCAGCACGATGGCCGGTGCCATGGAAGCGCCGGCCGGCGGTGGGCGGAAGGCCATCACCCTCAGGGGGAGCGTGCGCCGCCTGAAAGAGGCGGAGGCCGTAGCCGCCGACGCCGGCCTGCTCCAGGCCACCGTGCGGCGCGCGGCCGGCAGGACGTTCGCGCTGGTCGGCGGCGCCTACGTGGACACGGCGTTCACCGAGGAGATGGAGTTGCTCCAGATCAAGTGGGGCAGTGACGCCTACTTCGCGCTCTGGGACGCCCTGCCCGAGCTGCGCGAGGCCCTCACGCTCGGCGAATCGGTCGTGATCGTGGTGGATGGCAAGGCGCTGGTGGTCTCCGACGAGGGCCAGGAGGAGACGACGGCGGGCGAGATTCGCGCCTTCTTCGGCGACTGAAGGAGCGGAGCCATGATGCGATGGGTCTTAGCTGCGGCGGCGCTGTGTGGCCTGGTAGGTGCCGGCTATGCCGCCTACCTGGAAGGAGAGGGGGAGGAGGCCCAACAGGCCGCGCCCCCCATCGTGCGCCCGATGCCACCGCGGCCCGTCCCGCCGCCCGCTGGCGACGACGCGCTCACGCGGGCGATCCGGCGGATCACCGTGCGCGCCGGCCAGGCTCACAAGGGGCTCACCGTCTTCACGCTCGAGACGTCGGCCGTCGAGGACGAGGCCGACTACGTCTCCGCAGCCGAGGCGCTGAAGAAGGGCGACCTGACCATCAGGGAGAAGGGCGGCGGCGAAGTGCCAGCCCTGGCGGCGCGCAACGAGGGCAGCCGCGAGGTGCTGCTGCTGGCGGGCCAGGTGCTGCTGGGCGGCAAGCAGAACCGCGTGCTGCGGGAGGACGTGCTGCTGCCCGCCGACAGCGGCTGGGTGACGCTGCCCGTGCTCTGCGTTGAGCAGCGGCGCTGGAGCGGGCGGGACGCCGGCTTTGCAGATGCATCGTCGGTGGCTGCGCTCAAGGTGCGGGCCGGGGCCCAGACCGGCGCCCCTCAGCAAGAGGTATGGCATGAAGTAACTGCTTATCAGACAAGGCTTAACATCATTTCCGCGACCGGCGACCTGCAAGACGTCCAGGCCTCCGTCAGGGTGCGGGCCGAGGTGGAGGACTACGCCGAGGCCTTTGCCGACTGCTGGCGACCGGACACCGTGGGAATGGTGGTGGCCCAGCACGGACGCATCGTGGGTGCCGACATCTTCTGCAACCCGGTTGTGTTCCGCAAGCACCGACGCCGGCTGCTCGAGTCGTATGTCGTGGACTGGGTGGCCGTGCGGCACGCTCCGCGCGCACGTGAGCGCGTGGTCCCGCCTCGGCTCTCTCTGCGGGAGGCGGAGCGATTCCTGGGCCGGGCGGTGCGCGCACACCATGCCCGGCAGGAGACGCCGGGGCTGGGGTGGCGCATCGTCGTCGAAGGGGCGGACGTCAGCGGGGGCGGGCTGGTCCACCGGGGCGTGCTGCTGCACGCGGCGCTGTTCGCCGGGGAGGGGGCGACGGTGCCGATGGGGCTGCCGCGTGAGGGGCCTGAGTTGATCGAGTAGGGCGCGCCGCGAGGAGGTCAGTACTGGAGCAGGCGCCCGGCGTGGTCGAGCCGTTTGAGGTACTCGGCCACCCTTTCGGGGGGCAGCGAGTTGTCAACGAACACGACCCGGCCGTCCGCCTGGGAGTTGGACAGCTCGTCCCAGATCGTGTCAATGGACGAGCCCCTGCCCAGGTAGATGCGGGAGAGGCCCTCTTCGGTGCTGTAGAAGTAGCGGCCCGTGCCGCCCAACTCGGTGGGCAGGCCCGTGGTGCGGTCCACCTTTGCGTTGTAGAAGTGGTCCGAGCTCTCGCTGAGTATCGGTGCGTGGAAGGCGTGTGTGTAGAAGGTGAACTTGAACGTCAGGCCGCAGGGGCTCTCGGAGTCCTTGACGAGCTGGAGCCCGGACAGGTAGATGACGGCCGGCCAGGGCATCTTGGTATCAAGCTGCTCGCCGAGGCGCTCGGCCAGGTAGCTGTTGGGCTCCTTGACGCTGCGCAGGGCGAAAGCGGCGTCCTTGTAGCCGCCGCGTATCTGCGGCAGGTCGGCTGCCTTGCCCCTGGCGTCCAGGATCACCTGGAGGTCCGGCAGCGTGGCGACGCGCAGATGCGGGCGCACGATCATGTCCAGCAGCACGACGCCGAACGGGTTCGACCCGTGCACCACGCCCCCGGCCATCTTGAAGGCCTTCAGGAACGGGTTCTCGTCGAAGTCCAGCCGGACCCTGTCGTTGTACTCGGTCAGGACGGCGTTGCCGAACTCGTCGTCCTTCCACACCAGTCCGTTGGGGATGGGCAGGTCCCTGATGGGCTTGCCCGGGAATGGGGGGAGTTCGGCAGGTGTCCTCGTCTCAGACATCGTGTCCTCTCCCGCTTTGGCCGGCTCAAGGTGCGTCGCGCGGTATTCTACCGGACGCATCCGGCGGAGTAAAGCCTCCGGCGCCCCGGCCGACGCGGCCCCATTCGGCCGCCTCCGGCGCGGGCCGCGACGGCTCCAGCAGCCCGATCAGGGCCGTGGTAGCCTCGTGGCGCGCCTGGCGGACGGCGTCGTAGTAGTCGGCCAGCGCGGCCTCGATGCGGCCCAGGCGCTCGCGCTCCTCGGCGGAGAGCAGGGCATTGCGGGCTGTCTCGAACTCGGCCCGCGCCTGCTCCTGGGCCCGACGCACCTGCTCGCGGCGCTGGCGCCAGGCGTCCAGGTCCTCCCAGACCTCGGTCTGGAATCCGTCCTGGAGCGCGTCGTGCAGGGAGCTGTGCATGGCGTCGCGGAGGCGGCGGATCTCGGCCCTGCGCGCCTCGTCCAGGCCCATCAGCTCGGAGGCGTCGGCCACGCTCAGCAGGAGGCCGCCGGGCGAGGCGGGCAGGGGGGCCTCCTCGCCCACCGCCTCGGCGACGGCGCGGCGGGCGGCCTGCGTCCGGCGCACGAGGTCCTGAAGAGCAGCGATGGCGCCGGCATAGACCTCCGCCTGTTCCTTGGTGAGGACCTGCTGCGCCCTGGCTGCGTACTGCCGGTTCAGGTCGGCCAGCAGGCCCCGCCTTTCGCCGGCGTAGTCCTGCGCCAGCTCCTTGAGGGCAGCCTGCTGTTCCTCGGAGAGCGCCGGCAGGCTCCGGGCGAGCGCCGGCGCGTCGTCGAGCGCTTCCTCGGGGTAGGCCACCAGCCGCGTCACCAGCGCCAGGGAGCTTGCGAGGTCGCTGGCCGGCTGCTGCGGCGTTTCCGTGCGCTCTGCGCGTGCCTCGGGCGCCATCAGCAGCAGGCCGAGGGCCGCCACTGCTGCGGCGGCCAGCGTTCGGGTGATGGAGGTCGGGTTCATGGGCGCAGGTCTCCCGTTCTGGGGCGGCCCGGCGGCGCACGCGCTCCGGGCGCCGGGCCCGGCTATGAGACGATGAACGGCGGCTCGCCCAGGATGTCTTGGACCGCCCCTCGGGCCCGGTCCACCTGATTGGGCGTGCCCCAGACGGACAGGCGCACACTGCCCTCGGCGCCCGCGATGCCGCCCGCGCCGATGAGGGCGGCCTGCCCGCCGCTGAGCAACTGCACCGCCTCGATCTCGGTGAATATCTCCCCGTCTATCGGCCAGAGCATGGGCCCCTCGCCGCTCGGGCCGACGGCGGCCATGCGGCGGCAGGCTTCGTGGAGGTCGCCGGGCACGTTCTTCTCCAGCCCAACGGGGATCAGCAGCGCGGCGCGCCGCGCGACCAGGGTTCCGAGCGCGGCTCCCATCGTGCCGCCCGTGGGATGGCCCACGAGGATGGCGGCCTGGCGTTTGTCGTAGTTGATGGCGTTGGCGCCCTTGACGAAGACGTCCCCCGGCCCCATCTCCGACAGGATGTCCAGCACGGAGACGCCATGCTGTCTCTCGCCGTGCCGCAGGACGAGGTCGGGGAGCTGGTTGGCGGTCTCGGCGTCGTCGGCGGCGCGGGCGGGCTTTGTGACGCCCATGCAGTAGTGGGGTTTGTGGATGGCCTCGCCGGACAGTTCCTCCGCCACGTAGGCGTTGGTCGTGCCCTTCGCGACGGCCACGATGCCTTGGTTAAGGGCCTTCATCACGAGAGCGTGGCGCTTGAGCGCGCGGGCGATGAGGCGCTTCGATTCCGCTACGGTCAGGACGAAGCTCCTCTGGTGCGTCGGTGCGGGCATGGTCGCCCTCCGTGTGCGGCTCGGGTCGGGGCAGAGGCGCGGGACCTACTGCGGCCACACAGCGTCGAGAGCCTCCTTGGTGACGCGGACGGCCTCCTGGTTCTCCATCTGGCGGACGCGCTCGCTGAAGGGCTCTACGACGACCGGGCCGCTGTAGCCGATCCGGTCGAGGTTGCGCAGGAACCGGGGCACGTCAATGACCCCTGTCTCGCCCGGCAGGCGGCGCACGTTGTCCACCTGCTCGTCGAGCGGAACGCCCTCGGGGGCGTCGTTGACGTGCACCTGCACCACGTGCTCGTCTCCCAGCTCAAGGACGTCGTCCATCTGGCCGCCGCTGGTGTAGAGATGCCAGCAGTCCAGCAGCAGGCCCACGTTGCCGGTCCCTACGGCCCGGCACAGCTCCAGCATGCCGTCCATGGTGTGGATGAACTCGTGCTTGCGCCCGGCCCGCAGCGTGGCCGGCCCGATGAACTCGAGTCCGAGCCGCACGTCGTGGTCCGCCAGGACGGAGGCCACCCTCGCCAGCCGCCCGCGGATGAAAGCGAACATCTCGTCGAACGGCTTCTCGTTCGAGGCGGGCGAGAGCCACGTGAACGTCCGCAGGTCGCCGACGCGCGCGCAGCACTCGGCCACCTGCGCCAGCGCCGTCACCTGCTGCTCGAACTCCGTGTCGGGGGCCAGCAGGGAGACGGGCAGACCCCATCCGCCGGACTGGAGGCCCCGCTCGTCCAGCATCTGCACCACCGTCTCGGGGCCGTTCTCCATGGCGTAGGCCACGTTCAGGCAGATGCCCTCGAAGGCGAAGTGCGCGGCCAGCTCGACGGCCTCTTCGTAACTCACCGAAACGCCGATGGCTCCTCCCTCGAACGCGCGGAACATCTCTCTCGACTCCTTCTCGGCCCGAACAGGGGGTCGCCGGCCGTCGGCGGGCGGCTCAGCCGGCGCTGTTGGTGGTCTGACTGCGGAACATCTCCAGCAGCTTCAGCGTGACGGGGCCCGGCCGACCGTCGCCGACCTGGCGGCTGTCTATGCGCACCACGGGGATGATCTCGGCGGCGGTGCCCGTCAGGAAGCACTCGTCGGCCACGTAGAGGTCGAAGCGGGTCATGTCCCTTTCGAGCGCCTCCATGCCGGCCTGCCCGGCCAGCTCCATGACGACCTGGCGCGTGATGCCCTCCAGGATGCCCGCGTGCACCGGCGGGGTCATCAGGCGCCCGTCCTTGACGACGAAGATGTTGTCCCCGGTGCACTCGGCCACGTAGCCCTCCTTGTTGAGCATGATGGCCTCGGTCAGGCCGGCCTGGATGCACTCGATCTTCGCCAGGATGTTGTTCAGGTAGTTCAGGGACTTGATGCGCGGGTTGATGGCGTTGGGGTGGTTGCGCACCGTCGAGACGGTCACCAGCTCCAGCCCGTTCTCGTAGTACTGCGGCGGGTAGAGGGCTATGCTGTCGGTGATGATGATGACCTGGGGATCGCGGCACTTGTAGGGGTCCAGGCCCAGCGTGCCGACGCCCCGGGTGACCACCAGGCGGATGTAGGCGTCGCTCAGCCCGTTGGCGTCCAGCGTGTAGCGGATGGCCTCGGTCACCTCCTGTTTGCTCATCGGCATGGTGAGCGCGATGGCCCGAGCCGAAGCGAAGAGGCGGTCAATGTGCTCCTTGCAGCGGAAGATCCTGCCGTTGTAGGCGCGGATGCCTTCGAAGACGCCGTCCCCGTAGAGCAGCCCGTGGTCGTAGACGGAGATGCGAGCGTCCTGCTTCTCGTGAAGCTCACCGTTGACGTAGACCTTCAGCCCCAACTCGACCTCCTTTGCCTGCTCGGCGAAGCGGAGCTGCGGCGCCCAAGGCGCGGCGGGACCGCCCGTCCCAGCAACGAGCGGCCAGTAGACTATACCGAAACGGCCCCCCGTGCAACCCCCTTTTGCGGCGGGCCGTCAGTCGGTGACGCGGCCGTCCACCAGGTGGATCACGCGGTCGCCCGTGACGGCCACGTGCTCGTCGTGGGTCACCATGACCATGGTGCAGCCGGTGCGCGAGCGGATGTCCCGGAGCAGCTCCAGGATGCTGTGTCCGGTGTCGGTGTCGAGGTTGCCGGTCGGCTCGTCGCAGAGCAGCACCTCGGGCTGGTTGATGAGCGCCCGCGCGATGGCCACCCGCTGCCTCTCGCCGCCCGAAAGCTGGGAGGGGCGGTGCGCTGAGCGCCCGGCGAGCCCCACCAGCTTCAGCACTTCGTGCGCCCGCCGGCGGCCCTCCGCGCGGCTGCCGCGCCAGCCCCACAGGCCCGCGCCCACCAGGGCCGGCATGGCCACGTTCTCCAGCGCCGTGAAGTCCGGCAGCAGGTGGTAGAACTGGAAGACGAACCCGAAGAGCCGGTTGCGCCAGTGGGCCTGTTCGGCGCCGGACAGGCGCGCCAGGTCCGCCTCGCCGTAAAGCACGCGCCCCTCGGTCGGCGTGTCGAGCAGGCCGAGCAGGTGCAGCAGCGTGCTCTTGCCCGCCCCGCTGGGGCCCATCACGCTGAGCACCTCGCCGCGGCGCACCTCCATGCTCACGCCGTGCAACACTCGCAGCGTCTGCCGCCCGACGGCGTAGTCCTTGACCAGCCCCTCAGCCTGGAGAACCGCGTCCATCGGCCTCCATAGCGTTGCCGGAGGATCGGGCCCTGCGTGCGCCCACGGCGCTGCCATAGGGGCCGAGCGTGCCCCGCAGGCCGCGCAGCGTGCGCAGGACGGCCGAGCGATTGCCCGGACCGCGCACGTCGCCGGGCGCCAGCCTGGCCACCGAGCGCGGGTCCCCGGCGTCCCGCCCCGTGCGGTCTCCCATGTCCTGCCGGGCCTTCACTCACCCGTCCTCTTCGGGACGAAGAAGCGGAAACAGGATCACCTCGCGGATGGACTGCCTGTCCGTCAGCAGCATCACCAGCCGGTCAACCCCGAGCCCGATGCCGCCGGCCGGAGGCATGCCGTAGGCGAGCGCGCGAAGGAAGTCGGCGTCCAGGCGCTCGCGTTCCTCCTCGCGCCCCACCTGCTCCAGGAACCGGCGCTCCTGCTCCTGCGGGTCGTTCAGCTCGCTGTAGGCCGGCGCCAGCTCCATGCCACCGATGTAGAGCTCGAAGCGCTGCGCCAGCTCCGGATCATGAGGCGTGGCCTTCGCCAGGGGCGAGATGCTCCGGGGGTAGTCCACGACAAACGTGGGCTCGCGCAGGCGGGACTCCGCCAGCTTCTCGAACACGTGATAGGCCAGGTAGTCGGGGTGCGCCGTCTGCGCGCCCTCGGCGCCGGTCTGCTCGGCCATGGCGCGGATGGCGGCCTCATCGCCGCGGCCCAGTCCGGCGAACTCCTCCAGCAGCTCCCAGAACGGCCGG
Organism: Planctomycetes bacterium SM23_32; assembly: GCA_001303885.1. GTDB lineage: Bacteria > Planctomycetota > Brocadiia > SM23-32 > SM23-32 > SM23-32. The sequence continues at coordinate 10,391 of LJUE01000045.1, forward strand.
CGCGGCCACGGCGGAGTCAGGTCCAGCTCCTCCTCCCCGCAGGCAATCACGAGCGAACCGCAGACCTGCTGCGCGGCGTGCGCCACCAGCCCTTCGGCCAGCTCCATCATCGTCTCATAGCTGCCGTAGGCCTCGTAGGCCTCCAGCAACGTGTACTCGGGGCTGTGTCGGCTGTCTATGCCTTCGTTGCGGAACACGCGGCCCACCTCG
>LJUE01000235.1 GCA_001303885.1 Planctomycetes bacterium SM23_32
CGCTGACGCGGCGCCCCTGGCCGCGCCCTCGAACCGGCCGGATGCCCCGCTGGGCTGGCGTTTCGGCGTGCGGACGCCCCTGCGGCGTTACGACGATCTGTTTACGCCCCTGTTGGGCAGCCACCAGGTGGACAACCTCGCGACAGCCCTCGGCGCGCTGGACATGCTGCGGCGGGACGACGCCCTGGAGCTGGACCCCGAGACTGTGGGGCGGGCACTTGCCGACTTCCGCGTCGCCGGGCGCATCGAGCTGCTTCAGCGGGAGCCGATGCTCGTGCTCGACGTGGCGCACACGGCCGAGTCGGTCCAGGCGCTGCTGGACGCCCTGGACGTCCACTTGCCCGGCCGGCGGCTGCACGTGGTCTTCGGCTGCTCGGCGGACAAGAACGCCGAGGCCATGCTTGGTGCGCTGGGCGCGCGCTGCGCATCCATGACGGTCACCCAGGCCAGGCTGTCCCGCGCGCGGCCGGCCCAGGAGGTGGCGGAGATCGCACGACGCACGCAGCCGCGCGTACACGTCGTCGCTGACGCCTGGCAGGCCGCGCAGGCGGCGCTCTCGCAGGCCGGGCCGCAGGACGTGGTCTGCGTGACGGGCTCGTTCTTCGTGGCCGGCGAGGTCCGCGCCGCCTGGCTCGCAAGATAGGGACAGTTGCCTACTCTCGCAGAGCGGCTGCCTTGCGGGCGGCGCGCTCCGCCACCTCGCCCTGGCCCAGGGCGCGGGCTACCTCTTCCACGGCCAGCCACGGGTCGTAGCGGGCGTCCTGCAGTTCCCGCGCACGCGAAGCCAGCACGGAAGCCCGCTCGAGCAGCTCGTGCCGCTCCTCGGTCTGCCGTTCCGCCTGTCTAACCAAGCACCGGGCCTTGAACGCCAGCGCCGTCCAGCACTTGGGGTGCCGCGCCAGCACGGCGTCCAGCTCCTCAAGCACGTCACGGGGGTCCTCTCGCCCCAGCGACTCCTCGAAGGTGACGGGGTTCGACAGCGGGAACTCCGCCAGCGGGGGCCGGCGCGTCGCAGCAGCGTCCGCCCGCAGGCCGATGACGGCCGCGTCGTCCCAGTAGACGCAGCGCCACCGACCGTCCGCGAACAGGTGGGAGCTGTCCCTCTTATGGTAGCGGACCAGGAGCATCTCGACCTGCCAGCGCTCCAGCACGTCCTTCCACCCTTCAGCGCCCTGCTCGACGGCGATGGCCTGGCCGATGATGTCATCCCCGTAGACGAGGCACCGCCCGTCAATGAAGACGCGCAGCTCGGGCCAGAAGCGCCAGATGAGAAAGCCGCCCCACTCGTAGGAGTTGTAGAGCCGGTAGCGGGTGAGGCCCTCCCGGGCCACGAAGTCGCACGCCCGCTCGGGGAACTTGTCCCTGACCGTCCCGAAGGACGGCGGACCGCCCTTCACGGAGGGCCAGACCCCGACGAAGAAGGCGAGCACGCAAGCGACGACCGCGTAGAGCGGCCTCTCCTCCGGAACGGATGGCGGACCGTCGTCCGCGCAGGCCCTCCGCGCAGCCGCCAGATGCCATCCGAGCACCGAAGGCGCCAGCAGCAGGAACCAGGCCATGTGCCGCGCCGCCTGGACGGCCAGCACGGCGAACCCCGCCATCAGCAGCGTGTCCGTCACGAACTGCCCCGCCTCGCCGCGCAGCCGGCCGGAGCGGGCGCTTAGCCAGAGCGACCTCAGCATGATGACACCGCCGAGGGGCAGAAGCGCCCAGAACACCCCGAACTGGGTCCTGAACGGCACGGGCTGCCATTCCAGGATGCGTTTGACCAGCTTGACGCCCCGCAGCAGTTGGAACGGATAGAGCAGCGTCGCCGGCCCGCCCGGGGTGACCACGGAGGCGGCCAGGCACAGGACGCCAGCCACCACCATGGCCCGGAACCGGGCCCCGTCCGGCCCCCTGAGCAGCTCGCCGGGGCACCGGCGCAGCCCCTTGCGCGCGGCTGTCTCCGCGACTTCGCCCGCCCCAAAGGCGCCGATCAGCAGCAGCCCGCTCACGAACCCGGCGTGTACGTTGGCCCATAGCACCATCAGCAAGGGCAGCAGAAGGAGCCGGCCCGCTCCGCCCCAGAGGAAGCTGTCCTCGGCGGCGAGCCAGCGTTCCTCTCCGCTGCGCCGTCGTCCTTCAGGAGACCCGCTGGGGGGCGAGCGCCGACAGCCCTGCACGATGAGGGCGAAGAGCATGAACAGGACGAACGAGAAGACGTAGGGCCGGGCGAGCGCCCGGACCTTCAGCTGGAGGGCGGCGCCGATCACCAGCACCGAGGCCAGCCCGGCCGACACGCCCCTCCTGCGGGCGGCCAGCCAGGCGAGCATCAAGCTGGCGGCGATGGCGCCGGCCCGAACGGCGATCAGCCCCGCCGTCCCCCCCGCCTGGTAGGCGCCGGTCAATGCAAGGTCCGCCAGCCAGGAATGGTGCGTCCAGGGGTGGCCCGCCGCCGTGAAGGAGAAGGGGTCGGTATGCGGCACCCGGCCGGTCTGCAGGATGAGGCGGCCGGTCTTCAGGTGCCACCAGACGTCATAGGACCCCATCGGCCCCAGGAAAGCCAGGACGGCGGCGGCAAGCGTGACGACGAACAGCGCGTGCTTGCGCGTGAGACGAGCGACGGACGGCGACCGGGTCATTGCCGCTCCTCAGTGATGGGCGTCTGCGTTGAGGCGGGCCGGCGCCCCGGCTCGAACTCGAGGACGCGCCCGCTGGCGTATCCCGCCAGCCTGGCCCGTCCCTCTGCGAGGGTCAGGGCCCGCTGACCACGGCAACGCAAGGCGCCACATGGGCGACGAACCCGTCCAGTGCGTCGTGGTAGTGGCCCTGGTGCGGCATCACCAGCACGTCGGACCGGAGCCGGTCGCCGTAGTCCAGCACGAGCCGGTCCATGGCCGCGCTCTGCGCGTCGCCCGGCAGCAGGACGCTCAGCCCGCCGTACTCGCAGCGGAGCACCAGCGAGCGTTCGTTCTCCGGCAGGGCGTCGTCGGAGAGGAAGCGCGCCGTGGGATGGAGCACGCGGCAGCGCATGCCATCGCCCCCGATCGCAGAGCCTTCGCTGAGCCGCCCCATGCGCAGCCCGCTCGCGTCCAGCCAGTGCTCTACGCGCCTCCTGAATCCGGTCTGGTCTGTCCGGTGGGGAAGCAGGACCCGCTCGATGCGGAACCGCCTGCTCAGGAACGGCAGGAAGCAGCAGTGGTCGCTGTTGAAATGGGAGCCGACGACGGCGTTCAAGGAGCCGACCCGCTCGTGCCAGAGCAGCTCCGCCAGGGCCTGCTCGGCCGTCTGCCGCGTGGAGCCGGCGTCGAGGAGGATCGCCTGCCTCTGCGGCAACTGAAGCAACGCGGCCTGGCCCGTGCCCACGTCCGGGAACGTCAGGCTGAAGGAACGCTGCGCGCGAAGCGCCGTCTCGTGGCCCAGGTAGCTCATCGCCAGCACGGCCGCCGCCGCCACAAAGAGGTGCCGTCCCCGGGCCAGGCGCCGGCGCATGACCCACAGGACGAGCACGCCGTAGAACAGCGCCACCCACCAGCCGGGAGGCGCAGGCACGTAGACGCCGAAACCGGGCAGCCGCGAGGCGTGCCGCAGCACCGCCTCCACGCTGTCGCTCAGGAAGCCGGCCGCCGCCGCCAGGGCAGCCGCCCCCACACCGCCCAGCAACGCGCTGACGGCCAGCGCGAAGCAAGTGAGCAGCAACAGCAGCACAAGGACCCAGACGGGCACGTTCAGCAGGGGCGCCACGAAGCAGACCGAGTGAAAATGGTAGGCGCGGATCGGCGCCGTGGCCACCCACACGACGCACGAGAGCAGCAGGTAGCTCCGCGCCCAGAGCCACAAGTCCGTGGCCAGGCTCCGCTCCTCGGGCCGGCGCAGTCGCGCCACGAAGTCCTGCCAGGGCCACAGGATGCCGGACAACTGCGGATAGATGCAGATCATGGCCCACACGGCCACGAACGTGAGCTGGAAGCCGGGGCTGAACAACTGCTGCGGCGACCACAGGAGGATGAACAGGGCCGCCCCGCAGAGCGCCGAGAGCGAATCCCGCCGCCGTCCGAGCAGCGGCGCCGCCAGCACGAACGTCAGCATCCACCCGGCACGCACGGCCGACACGTGCGCCCCCGTGAACAGCACGTAGGCCCAGATCAGCGCGATGGTCAGCAACGTCCTCAGCCGCGCTGGAGACCCCAGCAAGGCCAGTGCGTACTCGACGAACAGGCAGAACAGCCCCACGTGCAGCCCGCTGATGGCCAGGAAGTGGAGGGTGCCCGACTCTTTCAGGAGCCTCTCCTGCTCAAGAGTCAGAGCGCCGCGCCGCCCGAAGAGCAGCGCCCTGACCAGGCCGAAGCGTCCGGGATGGGTCTCGGAACCCAGATAGGGGGCCAGCCTCGACGCCACGAACGAGCGAACGCGCGCGATCGCCACTCGGGGCGAGCTGTGCCAGGGCGGCCGTTCCAGCACGGTCAGGGCCCAGGGGACCGCCACGGAGGCCATCGCGTGGCTGCCGGCGCGGTCATAGGCGAGTGCCGCGTCCCGCTGCCCGGGATTGGTGGGCGGCCGGTTGAGGCGCGGCCGGGCAAGGAACTGCACCACGTCGCCCACCCTGACGTCCGGCAGCCCGCTGCCTACGAAAACGGTCATGCCACCCTCGGCGGGATGCCACCTGACCGCGTCGCCGCTCAGGTCCGTCACCGCGACGCGCACGGACCAGTAGGCGGTGCCGTGCCACGTCTCCGGCCCGAAGGCCAGCCGCCTGAAGTGCAAGTCCGCCGGCCGGTCCACTTCGCCTCGGACGTAGTAGAAGCGCTCCCCGTCGAGCCGCAGATTCGTCAGGTGCTCGAGCGGCCGGGCGCGGAACCGCACGCCGTGCCACAGCCCGCCGAACAGCGCCACCAGCACTACGGCCAGCGCCCAGTGGCCCCACGGCTTCAAGCCGCGCCGCACGCCCCAGAACGTCAGCAACGCCGCCGCGCCGGCGGGCACCAGCCAGACCAGCGGCGGCGGCTTGAGCGCCCCGTCCACGGCAATGCCCAGCGCCAGCCCGGCCAGCACGGGCACCAGAGGGCGATGGCGAAGACGTGACGCGCCGACCACGGACCGTTGTGAGCCCTGCGGACCCA
>LJUE01000046.1 GCA_001303885.1 Planctomycetes bacterium SM23_32
GGCAGGTGGAGCCGTGAGCGCCGTGGGCGTGGGGATGGTCTTCATTAGCTTCCTGGGGTTCCTGATAGGCAAGTATGCCGCGGGCATGGCGCAGAACCGCGGCTTCCGCCTGCTGCGGGCGGCCGGCGGCTACGTGCTGGGCAACGTTATCGCCGCCATCCTCATCGCCGTTTCCATGGCGATGTACTACTTCCACGTGACATGGGGCGAGAGGGTAGTCACCTTCGCCATCCCGGCCGTGATGGGCCTGGTGGCGTTGGAGATGCTGGCCAACCTGGTGCTGGACATCTACCGACCGCGCGTTGAGGGCCAGGAGGCGCGGCCGCCCTACGACAGCCGGCTGCTGGGCCTCTTTGCCGAGCCGGAGGGCGTCTTCCGGACCGTGGCCGCCACGCTCGACTACCAGTTCGGCTTCAAGGTCTCGGAGACCTGGTTCTACCGCTTCATGGAGCGGGCCATCATACCCCTGGCGCTCGTCCAGCTGATCAGCCTGTGGCTGCTGACGGCACTGGTGGTGGTGGACCAGGACGAGATCGTCTTCATCGAAAGGCTTGGCCGGCCCTACCTGCGGGCCAATGACGCGGCGGAGGGCATCCGCGCCACCGTCTTCACGCCGGGCCTCTACCTGAAGCTCCCCTGGCCCTTCTCGGTGGCCCGTCACGTCCCCGCCTACAAGGTGCACGAGATGTCCGTCGGCAAGGTCCTGGAGGCGCGGCAGGCCCACTGGACCGAGATGCTGAACGTGATGGACGAGGCGGACGTGGTGTTGTGGCGCGAGCTGCACATTGACCCCAGGAAGGGCTACGAGGTCAGCTTCCTGGTGCCGAGCACGGCGGAGTTGGAGGTCGGAGCCGAGCCCCCGGCGCCTGAGGGGGAAGGGAGCGCCGGGCCCGTGGCCCCCCGTGTGAACCTGGCGCGGCTCGAGTGCACCTTCTACCTCCGCGTCAAGCGCAAACCCAACGGCGAACTGGACGAGAACGCGGCGTTCACCTACCAGTACCGCCAGGCCGACGTCATGGAGCACGTGGAGAAGCTCGCCTACCGGGCGCTCTGCCGCATAGCCGCCAACCAGGACTTCCTTGGCTGGGTGGCGGAGGACCGGGGCCCCGTGGCGGACAAGTTCCTGCGGATGATGCGCGAGGCCGTCGAGGAGGCGGACCTGGGACTGGAGGTGGTGGACGCCACCATGCCCGCCGTCCACCCGCCGGCCGAGGTGGCCCGGCCCTACGAGGCCGTCGTGGCGGCCCTGGAGGAGAGAGAGTCCCTCATCAAGCAGGGGGAGCAGACCAGCATCAGGACCCGCAAGGGCGCCGAGGGCCGCAGGGAGGAGCTGGTCAGCGAAGCCGAGGGCTACGCCTACCGGGAGAGCAAGGTCGCCAAGGCGGAGGCCGAGCAGTTCCTGGCGCAACTGGACGCCTACCGCGCGGCGCCTCGCGTCTACCTGTTCCGCACCTACTTCGACACCATCGAGCACGCCTTTGAGAAACAGAAGCTCTACGTCGTGCCGGTGACGGCGAACGAGGTGCAGATCATTGACCTTCAGGAGAAGATCCGCACGCAGCTGTTGGAGGACTTTGAAGCTCTGAAGGAGACGCCCTGATGAAGCGCAAGTGGCCCACAGTCACCGTGGTTGTTCTCATCTTTGCCATGCTGTTGGGATATCTGGTCTGCTACAGCGTCCGCGTGGACCAGGTGGCTGCGCACTACCGGTTCGGCAAGGTCAAGCGTGTCATCAGGCCGCCCCTTCTGGCCGTGCAGGGCGAGGCCGCCGAGCCGGCTGACCCCCTGCTGGCTGGCGTGCCGGTGGAGAGGCGGGCCGGCTGGTTCTTCAAGCTGCCCATCTTCGACAAGGTGGAGAAGTTCGACCAGAGGGTGCGCTATGTGGACGGCAAGCTGACCCAGCTCCAGTTGCCCGACGAGAACCAGATCATCCCGCGCGTCTACGCCACCTGGCGGGTCGTTGATCCCGTCGGCTACCAGAAGACCCTGGAGGGCGACGACGAGACGGCCAGAGCGGCCCTGAAGCAGATCATCTCGGGCGAGACGCCTGAGATCTTCGGCCGCTACAACCTGGACGACATCGTCAACACGGACTCCGGGAAGCTGAAGTTCGACGAGATCGAGCGCCAGATCCACGAGCGCGTGAAGGCCAGCGTCGAGAGCCCCGAGAAGGGCTACGGCATAAGGCTCTGTTCGCTGGGCATCTCGTGGATAGCGCTGCCTGAGGACGCCACCCGGGCCGTCTTCGCCCGCATGGAGCAGGAACGCAGGACCGAAGCGGACAAGCTGATCGAGGAGGGCAAGAAGATCAAGCGCACCACCGAGGCCCAGGCCAAGGCCAAACGGGACGAGATCCTGGCCGTGGCCGAGGCGCAGGCCCGCAGCATAAGGGCCGAAGGGGAGGCCGAGGCCGCCCGCCACTACGAGACCTTCGCCAAGGACCCCGAGCTGGCCATCTTCCTGCGCAACCTGGAGGCCTTCAAACGGATGGCCGACAACGCCGCCAGCAACGATCAGCCCATCACCTTCGTGCTGAGCACCAAGAGCCCCCCGTTCCACATCCTGGAAACCGGCGCGCTTGACCGAGAGGCCATCGAGCATGTCAGCCCGGAGCTGGACCTGGCGGCACCGGCCACGGCCGGGTCCGCGGAGGCCGAGACGGCGGAGGTCCGCGAGTGATGCGCGATCACGACCATGAGCGAGGCGAGGCCGAAGCGCCCGAGGCGGCCCAGCCGGAGGAGGCCGCGGCGCCCGAAGAGCCCACGGCAGAGCAGGCCGGCACCGAGGCGCTCGCCCGGGCGCTGAAGGGCAGCTTCCGGGTGCTGAAGTGGGGCATGATCGTGCTGCTCGCCGTGTACCTCGGCAAGGGCGTCTTCTACGTCCAGCCGCAGGAGGTCCGCTTCAAGCTGCGCTTCGGCCGCGTGGTCACCAGCTGGGGCGAAAAGGTCCTCAAGCCCGGCACCATCCACATCCAGTGGCCCTGGGAGGAGGTGCAGACGGTTTCCACGGCCGAGCAGGTGCTCGAGGCGGGCGAGGAATTCTACACCGACTGGCGAAAGGCCGTCCTCTCCAAGAAGCAGTCCCTCGACGTGCGCGAGGACGGATACCTGCTGACCGGCGACGCCAACATCGTGCACATGCGGCTCAACGTCCGCTACCGGGCCCGGGGCGATGCCGAAGGGGCGCAGTCCTACCTGTTTGCGGTGGGCAAGGAGAACGTTGAGGAGATACTCAGGCGGCTCCTGCTGTCGGCGACCACGAAGGTCGTCAGTTCGATGCAGGTGATGGACGTGCTCAAGCGTGAGGGGCTCTTCAGCGCCATCACCGATGAGTTGGCGGAGCGGCTGGCCGACTTCGAGCGTCAGGCGGGCGCGCCGCTGGGCATAGAGCTGATTGCCGTGGAGGCCATCGAGGGCGAGAAAGAGAAGAACCCGACCGAACCCTATGCAGTGCGAGACGCCTTCTACGAGGCCCAGAACGCCGGCAGCCGCAAGGACCAGCTCGTTGAGGAGGGCAAGCTGCAGGCCAACGCTCTGCTGCAGGACGCCCGCGGGAAGGCCAGCGAGGCCGTGGCAGGGGCCCAGGGATACAGGGACAGGCTGGTGAACATGGCCCAGGCGGATGCCGAGGCCCTCCAGAAGCTGCTGCCCGTTTACGGGCGGTCGGCTGCCGAGGCCGACATCCTGCGCGACACCTTCTACCAGCGCATTGTCACCGACGCGTTGCGCAAGGCACAGGGCGTGTTCGTTCTCTACCAGACGCCGCAGGGCGCCCAACGGGAGCTGCGCCTGATCCTCGGCAGCAAGCCGCGCCCCCCGAAGGTGGTCACGCCGGAGACGCCCCCGGCACCGTGACGCCGTTGACCCCAGAGACGTCGTAGAGCAACAGGAGACGAGGAAAGTGGCTGAAGCAGCGTTGGAACTGCCGCACGACCACCCGGTCTCGCACAAGCACTTCGGCACGGTCCAGACCAGGCTCGTCATCACCTTCGTGGGCTTCGTGCTGGTGGTGAACGCCTACCTGGCCGATTACGTGTTCTTCAAGGACGACCCCATCATCGGGGCGATCAGCGCCTTCGTCGGCGCGCTGATACTGGTGGCCCCCATCGTGCTGGGCGCCGTGGAGGACATCCGGCACGGGCGCATGCACATGTCCGTGCTGGTGGCCATCGCCGTGGTGGCCGCCTTCGCGCTCCAGGACTTCAAGGAGGCCGGCATCGTGGCCTTCTTCATGCTGCTGGCCACCCTGATCGAGCAGCAGACGGCGGCGGGAGCGCGCGAGTCGGTCGAGAAGCTGATGACGCTCACGCCGCCGACGGCGGAGCTGGTCTCAGGCCGCACCGTGGCGGTCTCGCAGCTCAACAAGGGCGATCACGTCCGCGTGCGCCCCGGCGACCGCATACCGGCCGACGGCCGCATCGTCAGCGGCGAGACGGCCATCAACGAGGCGACCATCACCGGCGAGTCCATGCCGGTGGACAAGGGCGTCGGCGACGACGTGTTCGCGGGCACCAGCAACATGACGGGCGCCGTGGAGGTGGAGGTGACGCGCGTGGGGGAGGACACGACCCTCGGCAAGGTGAAGAGGCTGATCCTGCAGGCCGAGAGCACCAAGAGCCCCATGATGCAGCTCATTGACCGCTACGCCGAGTGGTACCTGCCCGTGGTGCTGATGGTGGCGGGCATCGTCTGGGTGTTCACCGAGGAACTGGAGAGCTCGCTCCGCCTGACGCGCGTCATCACGGTGCTGGTGGTGGCCTGCCCCTGCGCCTTCGTGCTGGCCACGCCGACGGCCATGGTAGCCGGCCTGTCGGCAGCCGCCCGGCTCGGCATACTGATCAAGAAGGTGGCCAACCTCGAGGCCGCCGGCGACATCTCGGCTGTGGTCTTCGACAAGACGGGCACGCTGACCACCGGCCAGCTCACCGTCACCCGCATGGCCCCGGTGGTGGGCGTAGACGCCGCCGAGCTGCTCACTGCGGCGGCCAGCGTCGAGCAGCACTCCCGCCATCCCGTCGCCGTGGCCGTGGGCAAGGTGGCCGCCCGCGCCCAGATCCCCCTGCAGAACGTCGAGGCGTTCCACGAGACGCCCGGCCGGGGCGTGGCCGGCGACGTGGGCGGCATGCAGGTCATGGTGGGGCGCGACACGTTCCTGGAGGAGCGCGGCGTGGACGTCTCGCCCGCCAGGGCCATCGGCCGCGGGGCCGACGTGGAGGGCATGAGCCTGCTCTTCGTGGCGCGGGACGGCGAGTGCATCGGCTGGATCGGCCTGGAGGACCGGGCCCGACCCGAGGCGCGCAGCGCCACCGATGAGCTGAAGGAGCTCGGCGTGAGCCGGCTCTCCATGCTCACCGGCGACCGCTGGAGCGTGGCCAAGAGGGTGGCCGGCGAGTTGGGCTGCACCGACGTGCAGGGCGAGTGCCTGCCGGAGCAGAAGCTGCGCCTGGTTGAGATGCTCCGCCAGGAGGGCCACATGGTGGCCGTGGTAGGCGACGGCGTCAACGACGCGCCCGCCCTGGCCGCCGGCGACCTGGGCATCGCCATGGGCGCCGCCGGCAGCGACGTGGCGATTGACAGCGCCTCCATCGCCCTGATGAGCGACGACCTGGGCCGGCTGCCGTTCCTGGTCCGGCTCTCGCGCCGGCTGCGCAACGTCATCATCCAGAACATCTTGTTCGGCGCCGTCTTCGTGGTGGGCGGGCTGCTGCTGGGCGGCCTGGGCTACATCGGCCCGGTGGTGGCCGCGGTGCTGCACGTGCTCAGTTCGTTCATCGTCATCTTCAACAGCGCCAGGCTGGTGCGTTTCGGCGAGGAGCTCTCGCCCCACGCCGAGGCACTGCCGGAGGCCGCACGGCAGGCGGCCGGCGCCTAAGGAACGTCATAATGCCATCTTCCGACAACGCTGTGCTGGAAGTCATCCAGTTGACCAAGGTCTTCCGCGACTTCTGGGGCCGCGAGAGCGTGAAGGCCCTGGACTCGCTGGACTTCGACGTGCGCCGTGGCGAGGTGTTCGGCCTGCTCGGGCCCAACGGCTCGGGCAAGACCACGGCCGTGCGCATCGTGCTGGGCCTGCTGTTCCCCACCAAGGGGGCCGTGCGGGTCTTCGGCAGGAGCCCGCACGACATCGAGGTGAAGAAGCGGGTGGGCTACATGCCGGAGGAATCGCACCTCTACGCCTACCTGAACGCGGAGGAGACGCTGGACTTCTTCGGGCGGCTCTTCCGCCTGGCGCCGCGCGAGAGGCGCAGTCGCACAGCCGCCCTTATCGAGATGGTGGGCCTGCAGAGGGCGCGCAGGCGGCCGGTAGGCCAGTACTCGAAGGGCATGGCGCGGCGCATCGGGCTGGCCCAGTCGCTCATCAACGACCCGGACCTGGTCATCCTCGACGAGCCGACCACCGGCCTGGACCCCATCGGCAGCCGGGAGATCAAGGACCTGGTCCTCGCGCTGAAGGACATGGGCAAGACGGTGTTCCTGTGCAGCCATCTGCTCGCGGACGTCGAGGAGGTCTGCGACCGCATCTGCATCCTCTACGGCGGCAGGCAGCGCGCCCTCGGGCCGGTCGAGGACCTGCTGGTGGCCGACGACGTAACGCAGATCAGGGCGCCCCACCTGGCCGACAGCGCCGTGCAGAGGATCGTGGACATCATCCGCGAGAGCGCACCTGCGGACGTCCCGGTCGAGGTCTCGGCCGCCAGCCGCCGGCTGGAGGACTACTTCCTGAGCGTCGTTGAGGAGGCCCGCCGCGAGAGGCTCGTCACGGCTGGAGCGGAGCCGGGGACGGCGGCGGCCGCCTTCCTGGGCGGAGCCGAGGAGCAGGCCGAGCAGGTGCTGGCCGAGCTGGTTCAGGCCGCCGAGGAAGCGGCCTGGGCCCCGACGGCACCCGAGGAGCAGCCGGCCGAGGCCCTGCCGGTGCGCCAGGACAAGGAGTTCCTGGAAGACCTGGTGCGCAGCTCGACCGCCGGAAGGCCCGAGCAGCAGCCCGCCGAGGCGGCGCCAGCCGCCCCGGAGACCAGCACGCGCGACGACGTGCTCCAGGAGCTGATCGTCGAGGGTCCCGCTGACGACGAAGCCGATGAAGACGACACTGCTTAACGCCTGGCGCTGGAGCATACGCCGCCTGCCGGAGGCCATGCTCGTGCTGCTGGTGCTGGCGCTGCTGCCGGGGCTGGTGCTGGTGGTTCTGGAGGTCCGGGCAGTGGCTGCCAGGTTCATCAGCGGGCCTTCGACCTTGTGGCGGGCAACGGTCCAGGACCCGTGGCCGGCTGCCGGGTTCCTCGTCTGCCTTGTGGGAGTGGGGCTGGCTACGTTCCTGCTGTGGCGCAATTGGCCGTTCGTTTGGGCGACGGGACGCAAGCTCATTGTGGAGGCGCTGCACCGCAAGATCGTGCTGGTGCTCCTGGTCTTCTTTGTCGTGATGATGCTGCTGCTGCCCTTCGTGCTCAAGACCGAGGGGAGCCAGATGAGCCGGGTGCAGCTAGTGCTGCTCTACTCGCTGGTGCTGGCGATGGTGCTGCTCTCGCTGGTGGCCATCTTCCTGTCGGCTGCCAGCATCTGCTCGGAGATAGAGAGCAAGCAGGTCCACATCACCGACACCAAGCCCATGCGGCGGTGGCAGTTCCTGCTGGGCAAGTGGTTCGGCACGGTGGTGCTGTGCAGCTCCGTCATGTTCGTCATGACGGCGGCGGTCGGGGGCGTGGTGCTCTACCTGGCCCGCCCTCCCAAGGTGGCCCATCTGCAGCCTCGGGAGGCGGCGGCCATCCTTGACAACCACCGACGGCTCTGGGAACAGGTGCTGGTGGCTCGCCGCGAATTCCTCCCCGTCCTGCCGCCCGACCTGGACGCGAAGGTCGCCCGGGAGATCGAGGAGCAACAGGAGACCGGCACGTGGCCCAAGGAGCCTATGATGCGGCGCCGCAGGACGCGTGACCTGCGCAAGGCGCTCATCGCGGAGAGATGGACCGTGCCGCTGGGCAGGGCGCGTGGGTGGGAGTTCCGGGGGCTGCGTCCTGACCAGGAGGGCAACCTCCAGGTCCGGTTCAAGGCGTTCAGCACCCGGCCCAACGCGGCGCTCAGAGGGCGATGGCTCGTCCTGCAGAGGAAGCAGGTGAAGGATGAGGACGGCAAGATGGTGAGCCGGCCCGTCGTCGTGCACGCCGTCCTGGCTCCGCCGGAGGGCTGGTTCAGCCAGGTCCGACGCAGCATTGACGTGCCGGGCCAGTTCGTGGGCGACGACGGGACACTGCTGCTGAGTTACGAGAACCTGAGCGTCATCGGCGACGCCGTCTTCGATCCCGATAACCTGGTTGAGGTGCTCCAGAGCCAGGGCCCGTTCCTGCCCAACTACTACCGTGCCCTGCTCGTGCTCTTCTGCTACGTGGGCCTCCTGTCGGCGCTCGGGCTGATGGCCGGCTCGTTGTTCTCGTTTCCCGTGGCCAGCCTGACGGTGGTGTTCATCGTCATTGTCGGGTTGGTGGGGCCGTGGTTCGTGTCCTTCCTGAGCCCCAACTACGAGGTGCCCCTGCCGCTGTGGAGGGACATGCTCAAGAGCGCCTGGCGGGCTTTCTGCCACGCTGTGCTGACGGTGATGCCGCATTTCGGCAAGTACAACCCCCTTGGCCAGTTGAGCGATGGCATGATGGTGACGTGGCGACTGGTGCTCACGTCCGGAGCCGTCATGCTCTTCGTGAAGGGGGGCCTCGCCCTTCTGGTCGGGGCGTATTTCTACAGCCGCAGGGAGCTGGCCCGGGTGATCGTGCGATGAGGGGCGTGGCCAGATGAGCAGCCGAGCCAAGAGAGCGTTCTTCCTGACGCTTGCCGTGGCGCTGTTGTTCGCCTCGGGCATGGCGCTTCGGCCCCTCCAGGACATGAGGAGCGAGTACGACCTCAGCAACCAGCCGGTCGAGGGCCTGTCGCCGCAGCTGGCCCTGGCCACGCAGATGCTGGGGTGGGGGCGCGGCCTCATCATAGACGTGATCTGGATTCGGATGGAGTCGTTGAAGCAGCACGACCGCTACTTCGAGCTGGTTCAGCTCGCCGATTGGGCCTGCAAGCTGGCGCCGCGCTTCCCCGAGGTGTGGGACATCCAGTCGTGGAACCTGGCCTACAACGTGAGCTGCCGGCTCTCCTACCTGCCGGACAGATGGACCTGGGTGCACTCGGGCATCGAGTTGCTCAGGGACTACGGCATACCGCTGAACCCGTTCTCTTCGATGCTCTATGAGCGGCTGGCGTGGACCTACTTCCACAAGATCGGCGAGCAGGACGACCAGGCGCATTTCTTCTACAAGCAGAGGTTCGGCCTGCTGATGCACGAGGTGCTCGGGGGCGAGGGTGACCGCCAGATACTGGAGGCCTACGCCGCCGCCCCGCGGACGAAGGAGGAGCTGCTGCGCGACCCGCAAGTGCAGGCCCTGTGGACCGAGTGCAAGGCCCTCGGCTTCGACATCGTGGACGGCTTCTTCGAGTGGTACAAGATCACGCCCTCGGTGCCTGGGCCGGTCTACCAGGCGCTCAACCGCGTCCCCACGATCGAGCCGCTGAAGCGGATCGCCGTATACGCCCGAGCCAGGCGCCTGCGGGAGGAGTATAAGCTGGACCCCAGGAAGATGCTGGCGGTCGCCGAGCAGTTCCCCAACGACAAGGGCGAGCCCGCCCCCTTCGACTGGCGCACTCCCTACCCCCACGCCATCTACTGGGCGGCGGCGGGGCTTGAGAAGCTGGACGAGCTCGAGGACCGCACGTGGCAGAAGTTCGGCAGGTTCAGCATTGTCCCCAAGTTCGCGGACACCGAGAAGGAGCCCTGGCGCGAGGAGGACAAGCTCTTCGAGTTCCGCCGCATCAACCTGCAACGCGTCATCTACGCCTCGATGCAGAGCCTGGTCGCCCATGGCCGGCTGCTGTTCGACACCAAGGGCCGTCTCATGCTGGAGGTCGGCACGGACTACCGGTTCGCCGACGCCACGCTGCCGCTTTACAAGCAGACGATGGAGGGCCACGCCGAACGCTTCCAGTCCGGCATCAGGGACGCCTACAGGAACTTCCTGCGCCGGGGTGTCATCGAGTTCTACCTGATGGGCGACGTGAAGAAGTCCATGGAGTACTTCAACATCCTGATCAAGGAATTCCCGAACGAGGCCGCCGGCCTGACCTACGACGAATACCGGAGGTTCAGGATGAAGTGGAACTCCCGGGACATGACCACCGGCCAGGCCAGGACGCTCGTGGCCGGGCTGCTGGTGCAGGGCTTCTTCGCCCTCGGCTGCAACGCGGAGGACAAGGCGGCCGTCTTCGAGGCCGAGGCCAAGGGGCGCGTGGCCGAATGGAACGCCGATGCCGTGCAGAGCCTGCGCGGCACGGTGCGCTATAACAACCTGCGGGAGGCCGTGCTCATTGACATCCTCACCGGCAGGGCGCGCTTCCCGGAGGACGTCCGCGCCGTCCTGGAGAAACGCCTGACGGAGAGGACCGGCGACGAGGCCATCCAGCGGATACTGCACAACGTCAGGGCGGCCCAGCAGGG
>LJUE01000236.1 GCA_001303885.1 Planctomycetes bacterium SM23_32
GGGGCCCTTCACGCGCAAGGAATGGGCTGAAGGCCGCAGGCGCACCGGCGTGGCCCCCCCGAGCGCCTAACGCCCCTCCAGGCAGCCCCGGATGATCTCGTCCAGGTCGCCCTCGGCCAGGCAGATGCGCGTGTCGGCCGCGCCGTAGTAGACGCGCAGCCGCCGCTCCTCCAGGTCGGCGATGGCCCCGCAGGCAAACACCACGTCCGGCACTCTCCCCATCCACTCGTAGTCCGTCTCGGGGGTCAGGATGTAGCTCTCCATGCGGCCGGCTATCCTGGAGGGGTCGTCCAGGTCCAGGAGCATTGCGCCCAGGGAGTAGCGCGTGGTCGAGCAGTTCTCGGTGACGCCGTGGAAGATCTCCAGCCAGCCCGCCTCGGTCTTGATCGGCGGCGTCGGGCCGACCTTCACCCAGTTCCAGTGGCTGAAGCCGCCCATGAGGAACCGGTGGCGACCCCAGTGGACGAGGTCCGGCGAGTAGGAGATCCAGATGTTGCCCAGCTCGTGGCGGACGCCGCCGGGCTGGGGGCTGTGGTTGTACGGACGGTCCAGGCGCACGTACGAGCCGCCCACCTGTTCAGGGAAGAGGCACGGCACGCGGTTGCTCGGCAGCGACACGATGTCCACGAACTCGCGCGTGACGAAGTCCGTCGTCTTCTCCAGGAAGGCAATGCAGCCGGCCTGCGAGTTGCCGGGGCGGATAATGTAGTAGGTGTCGCCTATCCGCGTGACGCGCGGGTCAATCGGCCAGGTGTCCAGCGAATGGAAGGGCTCCTCCTCCAGCCGCGTTATGAACGGCTCCTCACGGATGTCGAAGTGGACGCCGTCCTCGCTGGTGGCCACGTGGATGCGCGGCGTGGGATGGTTGCGAAGGATGACGGCGACCAGCAGCAGCGTCTTGCCCTCGAACATCGTCTGGCCGCAGTTGAACACCACGTCGGCCGGCCCGTAGGGGAAGTCCTCGGGGCTCAGGATCGGGTTCTCCGGGTGGCGCTCCAGCATTGAGCAGTATGCGGACACGGTCGCTCCTCCTCTCGGGTTTGTGGCTGCGGGGCGGAGGATACGTCCACAAGGGTCGCCTGTCAAACCGGCGCGCCTCGCGTGCCCGTCCGGCCTTGACCGCCCCGCCCTGCTGCCGTGTAATAGCCGGGCCCGAGCGTGCCCCTGAACTTGAGAGAGACAGCGATGAACGCCGGCCTGCTGGCCTGTGCGCTCTGCATCACAGCGGGCGCTGCCCTCGGTCCGACCGCGCTGGCGGCCGCGGAAGTGTTCCGGCATCCAAAGGTCAACCAGCTGGGCTACCTGCCCGACGGAACCAAGCGCTTTGTCGTCGTGGCCGAGACGGCAGCCCGAGGCGACACGTTCGAGGTCGTCGGCGAGGACGGCGAAGCTGTCTATGCCGGCCGAATCGAGACGGATCCACTTCTCCGCCCTGGCCGAGCCGGGCCGCTACACCGTCCGCATCAGCGGCGCCGAATCCCACCCATTCACCGTCGGCAGCGACGTCTACGACGGGCTCTATGCGGATGCGCTGCGCTGTTTCTACGTCATCCGCGCCAACGCGCCGCTGGACGACCCCGTCACCGGCCTCAGCCACCCCGCCTCGCACGTGACGGACGCCGAGTACGACACCCGCCCGGGCGAGTTCCGCGACTACAAGGGCGGCTGGTACAACGCGGGCGACTACGGCAAGTGGGCGCACGAGGCGGCGTTCTCGGCGGCCTACATGATGTGGCTCTACGAGCTGCGCGGGGGCGGGCCTGCCGGCGGCGTGATCGTCCGGGACGACCTGCGCATCCCCGAGTCGGGCAACGGCGTGCCGGACCTCCTCGACGAGGCGCGGTGGGGGCTGGAGTGGCTGCTGAAGATGCAGAACGCCGACGGCAGCGTCTACCACAAGGTGGACACGGAGCCGGACTTCGCCTGGGGCCTGCCGCCCGAGGAGGACCCCCACCCGCGCAAGGTGCGCTACGGCGACGCTCTCTCGACGGTGGACGCGGCGGACTTCGTCGGCGCCGTGGCCCAGGCGGCGCGCGTGTTCGCCGGCTTCGACGCCGACTTCGCACGGACCTGCGAGCAGGCGGCCCGGCGCTCCTGGGAATGGGTAGAGGCCCACCCCGACGCAGCCCAGAACGACCCCTATTACACGCGCCGCGACACGTGGCCCGAGCTGCTCTGGGCGCTGGGCGAGATGCACCGGCTCACGGGCGATGAGGAGCTGCTGGCGCGCTTCGAACGCGAGACCCGGACGCGCCCCGTGTCGGAGCCCAACTGGAACGACCCGCAGGCCTTCGGCTACCTGGCCGTCATCACAGCGCCTCAGACCCCGGACCCCTCGAGGTCCGGGCTCAGCGCCGCCCTCGTGCGCGCGGCCGAGTTGCGCCTGAACGTCGCCCGGGCCACCGGCTACGGCGTGGCGCTCGAACCGCAGATGTACGTGTGGGGCTCCAACGCGCACGCGGCGGGCCGGGGCAACCTGATGCTCATGGCCTACCACCTGACGGGCAGGACGGAGTTTCGGGACGGCGCGCAGGCGCAGCTTGACTACTTGCTCGGGCTCAACGCCCTGGACCAGTGCTTCGTAACCGGTTACGGGACGCGCCGCAACGAGCACCCCTACCACTGGACCTGGCACGTCTACCAGAAGACCATGCACGGGTGGCTTTCGGGCGGGGCGAACAGCCACGCGCAGGGCGCCGACCCGCCGCTACGCCGCCTTCAGGAAGCGGGCACGCCGCCCGCCAAGTGCTGGCTGGACCTATGCATCAACGGCGGCTCCTGGGCGAGCAACGAGGGCGCCACCGACCAGAACGCGCAGCTGCTGTTCCTGGCCGGCTGGCTCGGCGGCGAGTGACCGGTGCCCGTCGGAGGCGCCGGACGTAACGCGCAGCCGAAGCACCGGTTTGCCGCGCGCTTGACCTGCATGCTATACTTGCGTGTAATACTGCGCGAAATGGCGCGCGGACTTGCGCGCACCTTGCCCCCAGCAGCGGCAGAGCACGCGGCATGCTGGCTAAAGTGCACAGCATGGGCATCTACGGCATCGAGGCCTACCCGGTCGAGGTGGAGGTCTACGTCACGCGCTCCACGCTGCCGCGCGCCACGCTGGTGGGCCTGCCGGACGCGAGCGTCAAGGAGAGCATAGACCGCGTCCGGGCGGCGCTGCGCAACAGCGGCCACCACCTGCCCACCATCGCCGCCACGGTGAACCTGGCGCCGGCCGACCGGCGCAAGGAGGGGCCGGCCTTCGAGCTCATGGCAATGCGCGCCCGCCAGGAGGGGTTCGACGGCATGATCGTGCCACTGGACAACGCGCGCGAGGCCGGCGTCGTGCAGGGCCTGGACGTCATACCGGTCAACCACCTGACCGAAGCGGCCGGTTTCCTCACCGGAACGCAGCCGCTCAAGCCGGTGCAGCTTGACATAGACCGGCTGTTCCGCGAGGCGCGCACCTACGAGGTGGACCTCTCGGAGGTGCAGGGCCAGCACCACGTGAAGCGCGCGCTGGAGGTGGCGGCGGCCGGCGGGCACAACATCCTCATGATCGGTCCGCCCGGCGCCGGCAAGAGCATGCTGGCTCAGCGGCTCTGCACCATCCTGCCCGGCCTGACGCTGGAGGAGTCCCTGGAGACCACCCGCATCTACAGCGTCAGCGGCATGCTGGAGGCCGGCCGGTCGCTGATGGCCGTGCGTCCGTTCCGCTCGCCCCATCACAGCGTGAGCAACGCCGGCCTGGTCGGCGGCGGCACGCACCCCCGGCCCGGCGAGATCAGCTTGGCCCACCACGGCGTGCTGTTCCTGGACGAGCTGCCCGAGTTCAACCACTCGGCGCTGGAAGCGCTCCGCCAGCCGCTCGAAGACGGCCGGGTGACCGTGTCGCGCGTGCAGATGACCGTCACCTATCCCGCGCAGTTCATGCTCGTGGCGGCGATGAACCCCTGCCCGTGCGGGCACTACACGGACCCGCGCCGGCAGTGCCGCTGCACGCCGCGCCAGATACAGCGCTACCGCCGACGCATCAGCGGCCCCCTGCTGGACCGCATTGACATCCACGTGGACGTGCCGCCGCTGGAGTACCGGGACCTGGCCACCTCCCGCCCGGCCGAGCCCTCGGAGGCGGTGCGCGAGCGCGTGGCGGCGGCCCGGCGCCGCCAGCTCGAGCGCTTCGAGGCCGAAGGGTTGTTCGCCAACGCGCGGATGCAGCGGCGGCACGTGAAGAGATACTGCCAGCTCGATGACGACGGCCGGCTGCTGCTGCGCCAGGCCATGGACGCCCTCGGCTTCAGCGCCCGCGCCTACGACAAGATCCTGAAGGTCGCCCGCACCATCGCCGACCTGGAGGACTCGGACGCCGTCCTGCCCCACCACGTCAGCGAAGCCGTCAACTACCGCACCCTCGACCGCCGCCTCGAGTAGGCGCTTGCTCCGTCCGCAGACGCCGGCCCACCGGCCCAACGGAAAGGCACGGCCACAGGGAACGTGACCGCGAAGCGTGACGGCCACTCGCCGCCGGCCGCGGGGCAACGCGTGCCACCGCCAACTCCTGAGCCGCCGGACCGACGATATCCCTGACCCGAGCCAGAGGGGCCTGTAGCCATGCGATACACCAACCCCGTCATCCCGGGCTTCTATCCCGACCCGAGCGTCTGCCGCGTCGGCCGGGATTACTACCTGGCCACCAGCACGTTCGAGTATTTCCCCGGCGTGCCGGTCTTCCATAGCCGCGACCTGGTGCACTGGCGCCAGATTGGCCATTGCCTGACCCGCCCCGAGCAACTGCCGCTCGAAGGCGTCGCCAGCTCCGAAGGCATCTTCGCCCCGTCCCTGCGCCATCACGACGGGCGCTTCTACATGGTGACCACCAACGTCAACGGCGGGGGGCACTTCTACGTCCACGCCGACGACCCGGCCGGGCCGTGGTCCGATCCCGTGTGGGTCAAGGGCGGAGGCTTCGATCCTGACCTGTTCTTCGCGCCGGACGGGACGGTCTACTTCATCCACCAGGAATGGGGCCACGGCATCCGCCAGTGGGAGATTGACGTCGGGTCGGGCCGGCTCTCGGGCGAGGGCCGCAGCATCTGGCGCGGCCTGGAGGACCAGTTCTGCGAGGCCCCCCACATCTACCACGTCGAGGGGCGCTACTACCTGATCGTAGCCGAAGGCGGGACGCACCGCGGCCACATGGTCGTCTGCGGGCGGAGCGACGGCCCGGAGGGGCCGTTCGAGAGCTGCCCGCACAATCCGATCCTCACCCACCGCGCCCGCGTGGAGCTGCCCATCCAGGCCACCGGCCACGGCGACCTGGTGCAGGCGCACGACGGCTCGTGGTGGATCCTCTTCCTCGGCATCCGACCAGTCTGGGGCGCTCACCACCTGGGGCGCGAGACGTTCTTGGCGCCGGTCACGTGGGAGAACGGCTGGCCGGCGGTGAACGGCGGCGAGCCCGTGTCCCTGGAGATGAAGGCCGACGGACCGCCTGCGCACCCGTGGCCCGCCGAGCCGGTTCGCGACGACTTCGAGGCGCCCGAACTGCGCCTCGGATGGAACTTCCGCCGCAATCCGCACGCTGAGGACTGGTCGCTGGCCGAGAGGCCCGGGTGGCTGGCCCTGCACGGGTCGGAGCTGACGCTGGACGACGCCGGCTCGCCGGCGTTCCTCGGCCGGCGCCAGCGGCACTTCGACTGCCGCGCTGCATGCCTGATCGAATTCGAACCGACCCGGGACGGCGAAGAGGCG